>CAWULW010000096.1:0-3495 GCA_963923615.1 uncultured Holophagaceae bacterium | reverse complement strand
GCATGGGCTGCTGAACTAATTCATCTAGGTCTTCATAACGTGATTGGGTAGCAGAAAAATCTTTTGGGCCTACTTCAATTAATGCAAGTCGATTGTCTTCGAAGAGTTGCAATCGCTGAAGCAGACGCGACCATAGTTGAAGTTTAGCGAATGAATCCTGATGGTAGAGAGCCTGATAAGTTTCGGGGGGTTGCGCCCCCTGAGCAATGAGAAAGGAGGCGATCTCATGAATTTCAGGTGTGGCATTTGAGAATCTAAAATTTCCAGTGTCGGCCACGATACCAAGATATAAAGCGGGCGCAATCGATTCCCAGGACCCCGAATAGATCGGCTTCAGGAATCGGTAGATCAATTGTGCGGACGCACTCGCCCTTGGATCCGTGTATTCATGATCGAAACCCTGAGGGGTGTCTTTCAAATGATGATCAATGCAGACCTTAGTTGCCCGACTAGACTGAAAGATGGGATAGATCGGACCAAGGCGTTTGGGATCTGATGCGTCGATCAGAATCCAACACTGAGCTTGGTTAAAAACCTCCGTATGCACCTTGGGATTAAAGATCTCGAGAGTGCTCTTGGGGCCTTCCCAATTTGCGATCGTGCCAATGTTGGGAGTGACAATGAGGGTGGTTTTTTTTCCAATTGATTGGAGGTAGTACCCCAAGGCCAACATCGAACCCAAGCCATCCCCATCGGGATTTTCATGCGTTGTCAAAACAAAGCGATCGTTTGACTGAAGAAGTTGATGCAGTTCCGTAGTCTTCATGCGTCAGAGTTGCTCTTTTTTAGATTCCAAGCTATCGGGTTTAAAGTTCTTGAGCTCGGTCACGATATCCGCAAGCATGCGTCGCTTTTGATCGTACGGGAGGAAAGAACTTTTAAAGCCCATAATGATCACTTCTTTGATTTCTTCGAGAGTAAAATTGAGTTCTTTATGGAGCAAGTAAAATTCATCCGTCATAGTGGTGTTGGTGACGAGTCGATTATCCGTGTTCACCGTGACCCGAAGGCCTTGATCAAAAAATAATCGAATGGGGTGGTTGCGTGCGTCCTTGACCGCTTTGGTTTGAAGATTGGATGACGGACAGCATTCAATAGGAATCCGATGATCGTTGATGTAGTTCATTAAATCCCCATCCTCTACGAGACGAACCCCGTGTCCGATGCGGTGGGCTCCACAGGCATGCACGGCCTGATGAATACTTTCGGGCCCATAAGCCTCTCCTGCGTGTAACGTGCAGTTAATATTGTTTTGCAACACTCGGCCAAAAGCTTCACGATGTTTCTTAGCCGGAAAATTTTCTTCTGCTCCTGCAAGGTCAAAACCTACGACTCCTTTATTTTTAAATGCAACGGCAAGATCGGCTAATTTTAATGAAATCTCAGGAGAAATGTGTCGGATCCCACAAATGATGACCCCCGTTTTAATGGGGTATTTCTTTTCTGCTGCGCGAAGTCCATCAATCACCGTCTGGACAATAGAGGTGAGAGAGAGTCCCTTCTCTTGATGCAACATGGGACAATAACGAACTTCTAAATAACGCACATTTTCCCTCGCAGAATCCTCTGCAAGTTCAAACGCTGTACGGAAGAGAGCGTCTTGAGTTTGCATAACTTTTAAAGTCACGTCAAAAGCTTTGAGGTATTCCACAAGGCTTTTACAGTCGTCGCCTACTTGTACATGAGGCGCAAGAGTCTCTACTGTTGATCCCGGTAATGCAATTCCTTGCTCTTGAGCGAGATCCAAAATGGTCTGCAGTCTTAGGGATCCATCCAAGTGAACATGAAGGTCCGTCTTGGGTAATCGTTCAATGTCATTTCGAGTGAGCTGTGCCATAGATCAGCATACCAACGAACACTGTGACCGGGCTAGTCTGAGACTCGATATAACGAGATAATCCTTAGGAGTTAAGCATTTAGACGAGAGATTTTTTTAGAGAGGTGAATTTGATCAGCATCTTTTGATCGACAATGCTGACAGATTCCAAATATTTGATGACTATGGTGTATGGGAATGAATTTATAGTGCTGACAGATAGATTCCTGAAGCTTTTCAAGGTCAGGTCGATAAAATTCAATAATTTTTTTGCACTCCATACAAATCAAATGATCATGATGCTCATCCTGATGAACAATTTCATAATTGGCGTGGTCCTCTCCGAAGGAACTCTTTCTTACGAGCCCACATTGGACCAATAAATCTAACGTGCGATAGACGGTCCCCCGAGAAATACTGGCATCTTTGTTTTTTAACCCATGATATAAGGTATCGGCATCAATATGCTGATTCAGATGTACAAGAAATTGGAGTAAAAGGCGACGCTGTTCAGTGACCTTCAGTCCTCGCTCCCGAAGAAAGGATTTAAATTTATCCCAGGATTGTTGACGATCCTCTTGGGTGATCTTTGTTTTTAAGGCCATAAAAGACGGTCCAAATTATTTTTTAGATTGAAGGAATTTTTCGACAGATTCAAGGGTTCGGGGAAGTTGTTCTGAAAGATTACGATATCCATTTGGAGTGACCAATACAGCATCCTCGATGCGTACACCGATTCCCTGCCATTTCGTATCCACCCCAGGGGTACCTACGGGAATATAAAGCCCCGGCTCAACAGTGAGGACCATGCCGGCTTCTAAAAGACGGCCATTAGGATCTGAGCCCTTGATATCTCGATAGGAACCTGTGTCATGGACATCTAAACCCAGCCAATGCGAAATCCCATGCATGGTAAAGTTTGCCCAGGCACGAGAATTAAAAACCGTTTCTTTATTTCCCTTCAAAATACCGAGATCCACTAAGCCATCGCTCATGAAACGCATGGCGGCCAAATACCCTTCTTGATGTCGTGCTCCAGGTTTAATTTTGGCTAAGGCGGCTTCTTGAGCCCCATACACTAACCGATATATTTGAGCCTGCTCCGGAGAAAAGGTACCGTCAACCGGCCAAGTTCGAGTGATATCGGCAGTATAGAAACCAATTTCAGCCGCTGCATCCATAAGGAAGAGTTGATCGCGAAAGACACTCTTATCACTGTAGGGATAATGAAGCACACAAGTATTGTCATAAGCACCGGCAATGGTGTCGTAACCCAAAAATCGAGCCCCAAGTGAGCGAACACGACCCTCAAAAGCACCTGCCACTTGGCCCTCATTGGTCGCAGACAGGGAGCGCTCTTGGGCTGCTCGGTGACCTTCAATAGAGACATCGACCGCTTTTTGGATCATATCTATTTCTAAAGGTTGTTTAATCAACCGCATTTCGCCGATGAGATTTCGCCCATCAATGAGGATCTTTTTCATTGACGCAGAGGCATTATCAGATCCCAAGGGATAGACTAGGTTGAGAATTTTCTGCCTGAATTCATCATCAAAATTATTGATGAGAACGATACGGGTTGCCTCTCGAACTGCTTTTTGGAGAACCTTCTCTGCTTCAGGAAATCGTTCGGCGGTATCGGCTCCTAAAGCAAGCGCACCTTGGATACTGTCTCTTAT
>CAWULW010000095.1:0-3501 GCA_963923615.1 uncultured Holophagaceae bacterium | reverse complement strand
TTCCTAATTCTTATTGTATCGATGGTGCTAGAGATTGAAATTATTAATATCGTCTGAATTGGAACTTAGTTAAAGTTAGTTATTAATTGGAGAGAATAATGCGTGTTTTTTTTCTGTCAATCCTTTCCTCAGTTTTGCTTGCCCAAAGCCCTAACCAAGTTCTAGTTAACCAGCAAATAGATTCATGGCATCAAGCGGCTGCTCGGGCAGATGAAAATACATATTTTGACTTTATTCATCCCTCCGGGATTTTTATGGGCACAGATGCACGCGAGCGATGGACTAAGAGTGAGTTTCTCACCTACGCTCACCCCTTTTTTTCGAAAGGTAGAGGATGGTCCTTCAGATCGACCCGTCGCTCAGTTTCTTTTTCTAAAGATGAACAAACTGCATGGTTTGATGAGGACTTAGATACCCCAAATATGGGACCAGCTCGCGGAACTGGAGTATTAATTCAATCAAATTCTGGATGGAAGATTATTCATTATAGCTTAACTTTAACCATTCCTAATCCACTGATGCCCAAGATTAAAAACGATATAGAAGCCTTTTTTAAAAATTCATTTTGAAGGATATCTATGAATCATCGAATACTAGTTCTGATATTTACCGCGAATATTCTTTGGGGGCAAACTCCAGAAATGGCTAAGGCTATTTACGAGAAGGCCTTAAACTCCAATGAAGCTTATCAAACGCTCAATGAATTGACCATGAATATTGGTCATCGTCTTAGTGGCTCACAGAACTTTACTAAGGCTATGTCATGGGGAATCGCCACGCTAAAGAAAAAAGGATTTGTTAATGTTCGTTCTGAGAAAGTGATGGTTCCTCGATGGGTAAGGGGTAATGAGTCTATTCAACTTTTACTGCCTCGACCTCTAAATCTTGCCATGTTGGGTTTAGGTATGAGTGTTGCAACCCCTAAAGAGGGCATCACTGCGGAGGTTGTGGTCGTCGATAGTTTCGACCACTTAGAGAAATTAGGCGATCAAGTAAAAGGGAAGATTGTTCTTTTTGATGTCCCCTTTGAGTCGTATGGAAAAACTGTTGCATATCGATCGAATGGCCCCAGTCTTGCAGCAAAGTATGGAGCACTAGCGTGTCTCATTCGTTCAGTAGGATCTAGTAGTTTAAATACACCCCACACAGGAGCTCTTTCCTATGATCCTAAATTACCCAAGATTCCTGCGGCAGCATTAAGTCTTGAGCACGCTAGCTTGCTGCGACGTATATCTGAGTCTGGCCAGAGGATAGTTATTAAAATGAACATGGAAGCTGAGCAACTAGCCGATGTAGAAGCAGGGAACGTTATTGGAGAAATCATAGGGTCTCAAAATCCACAAGATATTATAGTTCTTTCAGGTCATCTAGATTCTTGGGATGTCGGTCAAGGCGCCCAAGATGATGGTGTAGGATGCGTCATTGCTATAGAGGCGGCGAATTTGATTCGTCAAATGGGTATTAATCCAGAACGAACGATTCGGGTTGTCCTGTTTGCCAACGAGGAGAATGGATTGGCTGGCGGTCGTGCATATCTGGATCGATATAAAGCTGAAATGAAAAACCACATTGCCCTGGTAGAGTCTGATTCTGGGAATGGTCGAGTCAAGGGATTTACCCTTGATGTTCCCGGTCGCTCTCCACGTCGACGTGGAGAAAATCCATACATCAACAAGAACTTGAGTGTTGATGAGGGTCTTTTGAATCGTTTTAAGTCACTCTCTAGTTTTCAAGCGGTCAGTGGTGCAACAATCTTCAACTTGGGAGGTTCGGGTGCTGATGTATCACCGATGGTAGAGGCCGGGGCTGTCGGAGTAGGGGTAACTCATGATGAAGCTAAATATTTCGATGTTCATCATACCGAAGCTGATACCTTCGACAAAATTATCAAGGTTGACTTACAGCATAATGTGGGAAGCGTTGCAATCTTGACTTATACCCTCAGCTTTTCTTCCACTCGACTTCAGTAGGATCAAGTGGATTTTTCATTCAAAATTCAGAATTATTCAACAGCACCACATATGATGCCTTACCAAGGGCCAATTTATAACGTAAATCCCAATCCAGAATATCTTAGGGCTAAAAGAAGGGAATTAACTCACTTCGGATCGGATCTTTTTGGCGAGACATCTTTAGCACAGTCACTACATTTAGCAACCAAGGCATCTCAACATTTAGGTTTTGGTGCAGTAGCTAATATTACCGAGTTAGCTCTCAATCTCGAAGAAGATATTGCGATCATGTACCAAGGTAAATTGGAAGCCATTTGTTTTTGTTTTCCGAGCAGTTGGATACCACGTGAACGTCTAGGACAAAATCTTGCTCAAATTCACGCTCCAGTTGCTGACGGACAAGCATTGGTTCGAGCGAGTATTAATTTGACTAACCGCATGGCAAATGTTCAGCAAGGATCGTTTAAACGCTATGTATGGACACTTTCTCAATCGAAGGATTTGAGCCAACACCCAAGTAAAGTAAGATCTAACCATCCCCCCTCCATTGACCATCTTTTTTTTAGGCTAGAAACCCAGATTACAGCCCCCTTGATTCATTCAGAAAGCAGTTTGTTCTTAGTGAAAGTCGATTCCATACCATTGGTAGAGTTATGGTCTGATCCTAATAAGAAGACATTCATTCAAAACGGGATCAATAGCATGTCCGAAGAAGTATTAAAATATAAAAATCTTCAAGAGATTAAAAAGGTCATTAATCAATGAGAGTATTAAAGTAATTTAAAACTATCTTTTCTCTATTGAAGACCGACCACCGTCTACGTGGATGACCTGTCCCGAAATCCATCCAGATCTTTCGGAGAGTAGGAATTCTGCTAGGGCAGCCATATCTTGAGGATCGCCTAGTTTGGGTATTGGATGTAATAATGCAATCGCATCCGCTATCTTGGGATTTTGTGTTAGGGGGTGCGCTAAAGGGGTATTTGTAAGACTTGGAGCAATGACATTGATGCGTACAGCAGGAGCTAGTTCGGCAGATAGAGAACGAGCCATACCTTCAACAGATGCTTTCGCAGTTCCAATAGAACTATGATTGGTAAATCCACGCGTTGCAGCAATAGAACTAAATAAAACAACCGAACCCTGTTTTAAACGGAGCGATTCAGCCGAATATTTAATGGCCAAGAAAGCCCCAACTGTATTAATTTCAAAAGCCTGAAGGAGATCCTCCCTCGTGGTTCTTGCAAGAGGTTTTAGATTCAGAGTTCCAATACAATAGACCAAACCATCTAGGCCTTCAGAACTTGCTACGTTGATAGCGCGTTGAATTGATTCCGGATTGAGTACGTCAACAACTAGGGTGCAGTCTTCGCCTACGCAACTCCGTGAAACCTTTTCTTGCGTTCGCGTCGTAACAAATACTTGATGTCCCTGCTCAATAAGTCGATGGGATAAGGCGCCCCCAATCCCATCAATACCCCCAAAAATGAGGTAACGCTTGGAATTGGGAGAGGACATATGGTAAGCCGCTATTTAATAGGCTTCATCG
>CAWULW010000094.1:0-3508 GCA_963923615.1 uncultured Holophagaceae bacterium | reverse complement strand
GTGTTGGCGGTTACCCAGATCGAGTCGCAGTCGTTTCTCAACTTTTTTCTTTGAAGATTTTTTTCTTCAATCGCCTGAAGCCGATCTAAGGAAAGTGCTCCAATCGCTTGGGCAGTAGACCATAGACGAACATCCGCCAGATCACAGGCAAGGCCCAAGCGATGTTCGGCCCGAGCGGTCAACATTCGGTACGGCTCATCGGTTCCCTTACTCACTAAGTCATCGATCATGACGCCGATGTAGGCTTGATCACGAGCGAGAATGATTGGGTCTTGTTCCCTTAACCAACGGCAGGCATTAATACCCGCCATAATCCCTTGTCCTGCGGCTTCTTCGTAGCCTGTCGTACCATTGATCTGACCTGCAAACCAGAGGCCTTGGATATCACGGACTGCAAGCGTTTGATCTAATTGGAGCGGGTCAAAACTATCATATTCAATGGCATAACCCGGTCGAACAATCTCAGCCTTGTGAAATCCCCGAAGACTCCGAACCATTTGGAGTTGGACCTCTTGGGGCATAGAAGTACTAAATCCTGACAAATATATTTCATCCGTTTCGAGACTTTCCGGTTCAACAAAAATCTGATGTCGTTCTCGATGAGGAAACTTAACATACTTATCTTCGAGGGACGGGCAATATCGGGGACCAACGCCCGAAATCATTCCTCCATAGAGTGCCGATCGCTGAAGATTAGTCCGAACAATCTCTTCGGTTTGTTCATTCGTCGAAACTAAATGACAAAGGACTTGGGGTTGAGGTAAGTGCTGGGTAAAAAAACTAAAAGGTCGAGGGGGGGTATCTCCTGGCTGAGGTTCTAATTGATCAAAATCAATTGAATCCTTTAAAATTCGCGGGCTTGTTCCTGTTTTCAACCGACGATAACGTAATCCAAGAGAACGAAGTTGCGAGGCCAATTCGGTACTCGCAGGCTCCCCTCTCCGTCCCGATTCTGTACTTTCATCTCCTATCAGAATTTTTCCATTCAGAAAAGTTCCACTCGTGACTATTAAGGCGTCGCAGTGAAGGAGTGAGCCATCGTGTAGCCGAACCGCTTTAACTCGCTGACTAGAATCCTCAAAGAGGATTTCAGTAGCGAGCCCCTCATGAAGATATAGATTAGGTAGCTGAGACAAATACGATTGGGCATAATGTCGATATTTGACTTTATCGGCTTGAGCACGGGGTCCGCGAACAGCCATACCTCGTGAGGCATTCAGGACTCTGAAATGAATGCCTGTTTGATCGATAAGATGCCCCATCAAACCTCCGAGAGCATCCAGTTCGCGAACCATATGACCCTTACCCACACCCCCGATACTCGGATTGCAACTCATTTGACCGATTTGAGTAAGTGACATGGTCAATAAATGAGTAGACATGCCTAGCCGAGCAGACATATGTGCCGCTTCGATACCCGCATGGCCTCCACCGATCACAACGAGTTGTCTCGATTCATTTTTCATAAGCCTTCTATTATCTCTTACATTCACTTTTCATGTATTTCGTTAAACTAGGAAGATGATGGATAACCCCAACGCATCCGATGATCGCAAAGAGCGCAGGCGTGAATTTAGGCGCCAAGCCCTTCAAAAATCCAAATTTGCTATTCCCTCGGGGGTGACGCTACTTTCTATTTTTTGTGGATTTTCTTCCGTCGTGATGAGCCTGAATGCTTCCACAGGCGATCCTTCTTTTTACCTCAAGTGGTCGGCGATATTTCTTATCTTGGCCGGAATATTTGATGGAATGGATGGGCGGCTTGCTCGCATGACTAATACGACGACTGAATTTGGTATCCAACTTGATTCTATTGCCGATATTACGAGTTTTGGTATGGCCCCGGCCATTATGGCCTACCAGTATGCCTTTATCGAGCTCGGCCGACTAGACCCCCAACTTAAATTTATTGGGTGGGCGGCGTGCTTTTTCTACCTAGCTTGTGGCGCCTTACGCTTAGCACGATTCAATATCCAGACTAAAGAGACGGATCCTCGTTTTTTTATGGGAATGCCTATCCCAATGGCAGCAGGAACGCTTGCTTCCGTGGTCCTTCACTGGCCGGATCGTCTTTCCTCAAGAAACCTCGCTCTTTTTTTTGCCTTACAGTTATTGTTAGCGGGTATTTTCATGATCTCCAAAGTCAGATTTGCTTCATTTAAAAAATCTCCCTTTGGGGTCTCTCGGCCCTTTAATAAAATGGTACTTTTTATTCTGTTGACTGCCTTATTGATTGGCTTCCAAAGCACTTTTCTTCTATGGTTTGGGATCGTGCTCGTTGTGGGCAATTTAATGATCAATGGCTTATGGTTATTGGGCTGGACAGGTATCACTCCGCCGCATGATCTAGAAGAGAATGAACTTGACGCTCCTGAAGTCTAGATCCTAACTGTACGACTTATTCATATCTTTTAGTTAGTCTTGAATCATTGGAGACTTATGGCCATTTTAACAGCGCGTCAACTTGGGAAGCGTTATGCGGACCGATGGGTTCTCAAGGGAATTGAATTAGATCTCGAACCCGGCGAACGGCTTGCCATTCTCGGACCCTCGGGTTGCGGAAAAACCACCATGCTCAATCTACTAGGTGGACTTGATCGACCCGATGAAGGATCCGTCATGCTTGAGGGTCAGGACTTAACAGGGATTACCCCTTTTGAGCGATCACGAATTCGACGGGAGCGGGTCGGTACTATTTTCCAGTTTTTTCACCTGATTCCAACCTTAACGGCCTCTGAAAATATCGAACTCCCGTTGCAATTACTCGGGTGGAGTACTTCTAGGATTAAAGAAAGAGTCGGTGCTTTACTCACATCGATTGGACTAAAGGATCGAGCCCATGCATGGACTCATGAATTATCGGGCGGTGAACAGCAACGGATCGCCGTAGCACGCGCTTTGGCTTCAAAACCTGCAGTCTTATTAGCCGATGAACCTACAGGAAATTTAGATCGAGCTTCTGGGCTCAACATTCTAAGTCTACTTTCCAAACTTACTCAACAAGAGTCTACTGCGCTGGTAATGGTCACGCATAGCGAAGAAGCAGCTAAAACTTGTCAGAAGGTCCTGAGACTCGTAGATGGCAAAATGCAAGGTTGTATCGAGGTAATTTCTTGAAGTGGTCTTGGCTCTCCTACCGAATGGTGATCAGGAATTTTAAAAAGGAATTCGGTCGAACTCTACTTGCTCTTTTGTCGGTAGCTTTGGGCGTATCGGTTTTTCTTGCAATTCGGCTCGCTAATCGATCTGCTATCTCAAGTTTTACTTCATTCACAAGAGGTGTAGGGCAAGGATCCGATTATGTTTTAAGATCGCCGGTTGGGTCGATACAAGAAGAGATATTGATCCCCCTTAATTCCATACGATCTTCTGTGTGGATGCGGCCCGTTCTTGAGGGTAGTTTCTCCCTTAAATCCTCACTTGAATCCTTTCAGATTCTTGGAACGGATCTCGTGGGTCTTAATGGGGAGTTAGAGGACGAATCTGACGCTGATCTCAGGTCTAATCG
>CAWULW010000093.1:0-3527 GCA_963923615.1 uncultured Holophagaceae bacterium | reverse complement strand
CCCTGGACCTCCACCAAAAGGCGCATCATCCACATGCCCGTGAGATTTATCGGAAAATTCTCTAAGGGAATGGACATTCAAGGTGTGGCCCAATTCTGTGAAGGCTTTGCCCGTAAGCCCAATTTGAGCCAATTCAAAAAACTCAGGGAAAAGAGTCAAACAATCGAATCGCATATTTAAAGATGATTTCATCATTTCTGATGAGATCTGTCTAATTCAATTTTCTTCCCGAATAAGTTGACCACAGGCTCCAGATACATCTTGCCCCCGAGATCGACGCACACTCACCATCAGCCCTGCCCGAGCAAGAATCTGACAACATCGGGAAATAGAAGATTCATCAGGGGTTTCGAAGCCGGATCCTTCATGAGAATTAAATGGAATCAGATTGATTTTGCAGGGAATATCCTTGGCAAACTGAATAAGCCCCTGCATATCTGAAGCCCGATCGGTGACATCCTTAAGCAGGACGTATTCAAGCGTGACCCATTCACGAGGTCCCAAGGGAAATCGTTGAATAGATTCCTTCAAAGCGCTCAAATTCCAAATCCGATTGACAGGCATGATCTTAGATCGATATACGTCTTGCGAACCATTAAGTGAAATCGCTAATTTGGGTCGGGGGGAAAAAGAGCTTAATCGATCAATGCCAGGGACTAGTCCGGATGTGGAGAGTGTAATTCGTTTGGGGGCGATACGGAGCCCCTTAGCATGAGTTAAAAGATCAAAACTTTTCATTACATGGTCTAGGTTATGGAGCGGTTCTCCCATACCCATAAACACGATATTCAATGGAATATCCGTCGGGCGTCCTGTGGTTTTATAGTCGTGATATTCAAGCATCCCTAAGACTTGTCCAATGATTTCACCAGCGGTCAAATTTCGCTTGATACCCATGTCTCCGGTGGCACAAAACGTACACCCCATCGCACACCCAACTTGGCTAGAGACGCAGAGCGTGATGCGATTAGGATAGGGCATAAATACACTCTCGATCTCTAAACCATCGCGAAGCCTAAAAAGATGTTTTGTAGAACCATCTTCTGAGGTTTGACTCAAGATAATGTTTGGATAAGCAATGTGACCTTGTTTTGATAGCGTGGAACACAACACCTCAGGAAAAACAGTGAACTGAGACCATGTATTCCATCGTTGTCGATGGATTCCTTGAAAAAGTTGATCACCTCGATAAGCCGGGTGACCTAGCTGCACCATCCAAGCAATACATTCTTCGGGACTCCAGCTAAGTAGATCAGACCGTCGTATATCCCCATCCAATTCTGGAGCGGGCTGATCCCAGGCGGAGACCATAGGATTAATTCGGAAGAATGCGAAAAGATTTTAGAAATTGCTTATCGGCCTCAGACCAGGAACCTTCCGTATGTGGGTGGGTTTCGGGGTCTCCATTCTCCACGTCTGATTTTTCAAATTCCTCACCGGCATCCTGATTATCTTTTTTGCGAAGAGCCACAGTCGCTTCAAGCATCATGACGAGGTCAAACTGATGGGATTGAATATCCTGGATTAATTCTTTACATTTTGGGTTCTCAGCCAGAGCTTCCATCAGAGAATCTCCAAGTTCCTCGACGAGATGCTTAATATTTTCAGGTAATTCCATATTGACTCCGACTTTTAGTATAGATGGGTCAGGATAGGATATACACTTACCTGAGTCGGGAAGGCTTAACTGTCCAATTCTAATTTGGTAATACTAGTACCTAGTTCAATCAAGCGATCTTTGGCCTTGCGACCCCAATCCGAATTGGGATAACTCTCCGTCAATTTTTGGTAGTACGTTTTTGATTCCTTAATATACATTTCTCTTTGCTGGCCAATCCATTCCCCAAGGGCCTTTAATGATTTTTCTTGATCAGCTACCGATACGGCATCCCAACTCTCTTTACCCATAGCATTGAGCTGCTCTTTTTGGAAAGCCTCAATCTCAAGTGCTGTTGGGGCTTTTTGCCTAAGCGCTTCGGCTAGATAATAGTACGCCCTTTCTAGATCAGCATAATCGGCATATTGTTCGAGCATCATTTTGAGTCGCCGTTCTGCACCTGAAAAATGATAAGTATTAAGATACAGCAATCCTATAACGAGTTCATGCTCGGCCAAACGTCGATTACATTGATTCATCTTTGCGCGGGCATCTGAAATATAAACTGACCCTGGAGTCTCGGTAATTAATCGTTCAAAACTTTTGATGGCCTTTAGGGTCGGAGCTTGATCTCGCTCTGCATTCTCAATCGAAGCATATTGACAGAGTGCAATTTGATAGAGCACATAATCCCTCGATTCACTTCGTGGAAAGTAATTGAGAAAACTCTCGTACTCGACCTCAGCTTCGGGATAACTTGGATTATCTTCAAAGAAAAAGGAGTCGGCCATTAAGAGTTTGGCTTTAGGAAACTCCTTTGATCCCGGAAAGTATTGTTCGATTTGTTTCAGGGAAGTTCTAGCCTCCGCCCATTTTCCTGCACTTGCAGATTCTTGAGCAGAGTGGAAAAGTTGGGCCGCATTCACTTTTTGAGGATCAAAAGTCGCCGTATAACCACATCCAATCAGAGTCAAGGTCATGAGGAGTGTGCCGAAGGCTTGAACTCTGGTTTGTTTGGACATTCATCTGCTCCGACGGAGATCAATACTGTGCGTCATCTATCTAAGTATGGCGTATCTTTCTTAAGTTCCCCAAAACTCTAAAATCTTGGCGAACTAGGACGAGGGTCTTTTTTGTCTCCCAAAGGGTTAAAGTAAATAGAGACGATCAATGGATGGATATGGATCTAGACAGCCTAATTAGGGCCAAAAATGAATTAAAGCCTCGGCTTGATCAACTCAGAGTCTATCTTCGTGCCGAGGATAAAAATACTGAGCTAACGTCAATTGAAGCACAAACCTTAACGCCAGGATTTTGGGATGATCCGAAAAAATCTAAACCACTCTTGATGCGTCGTGCAGCTCTACTTGCAGATATCGAGTTATCGAAGCGCTTGGTCGATACTTTAACTGATTTAGAGGATGCAGTTGAATTATCAAAAGAGGATTCCACCTTGTTATCGGAAGCTATTCGATTAGAAGGGATAGTCCGACAATTAGTTCAGGATTCAGAATTGCGGATGATGCTCAGTGGTGAACTCGATGCTAACCATGCCATCCTATCGATCAGCCCCGGTGCTGGTGGGACAGAAAGCTGTGATTGGGCGGCGATGCTTTTGAGAATGTACCTTCGCTTTTGTGAACTCAAAGGATGGCCGGTTGAGATTCATGATCTTCAAGACGGGGATGAGGCAGGGCTCAAGGGTGTGACGTTATCCGTTAAAGCTCCTTATGCCTACGGATATCTTCGAGCTGAAGCTGGGGTTCACCGTCTCGTTCGTATTTCCCCCTTCGACTCAGCTAAACGGCGTCACACGAGTTTTGCCGCTGTCTATGTCAGTCCGGAGCTTGATGAAACTACGGATATCGAGATTCCAGAGAAAGACCTTCGAATCGATGTCTTTCGAGCAAGTGGAGCAGGAGGTCAGCAT
>CAWULW010000092.1:0-3569 GCA_963923615.1 uncultured Holophagaceae bacterium | reverse complement strand
TTCGTCGGCAGCGTCAGATGTGTATAAGAGACAGGAACTGGGAGCTCGCCATGTAACTCGCTTGCTTCTCGAGGGAGGACCTACGCTGATCACCCAAGCGCTTCATCATCATCTGGTGGACGAAATCCATATATTCGAATCCACTAGAAGCGTCAGCGGTCCCACGTTCCCCCCCCTAGGACCTACCTGGAAGGAACGAGGTGCTTACACCTTGGGCTCCGACGCATGGAAAATCTTTTCCTTGGGCGCCTAACCGCCTCCCACGAGTCGAACGATTTCGAGTCGGTCCCCCGAAGCGAGAGGGGTCTGTTGGTAGTGTTGCTTAGAGATCACTTGCCCATTTAACTCCACCGCAACTCCATAACTCGGGAGTTCTAAAAGGCGGTGCAATTCTGCGAGATCGGCTACCTTGGGATACATTTTGGGTTGCCCATTAATAACAAGTTCCACGCTACCCAACCTTTCGGAAGGCTTGTTCAAAATCTGCTTGAAGATCTTGGACATCTTCAATGCCGGTGGCGAAGCGCAGCAATCCCGGAGTAATGCCCAGGGTTTTTTTCACCGACTCCTCAACAAAAATATGGGTCATGGATGCGGGGTGCTGGATCAGGCTCTCGACACCTCCGAGCGAGACAGCTCGATAAACCATGAGAAGGGATTCACAAAAACGAGCTCCGGCTTCGAGACCTCCTTTGATGTCAAAACTTAAGACCCCACCGAATCCATCTTGCATTTGTCGTTTAGCAATCTCATGACCTGGATGTGAAGGGAGACCGGGATAGTCCACACGCGCTACCTGAGGGTGTGTGCTCAGCCACTGCGCAAGCGTCAGGGCAGAGGCGGACGATCGCATCACCCGAAGGGCAAGGGTTTTGATACCACGGTGAAGAAGCCAAGCAGCCAGAGGGTCGAGAGTGGGTCCGGTGAGCCGAGCCACTTTCCAACAAGCCGTGATATCCGCCTCCGAGCCGGCGATCACTCCGGCGGTGACATCGCTGTGACCGCCCAGATACTTAGTCGCGCTTGACATGCTCAAATCGATACCCCATTCGATAGGACGTGTGTGGATTGGAGACGCAAAGGTATTGTCCGCAACCGTTTTAATGTGGTGACGTTGGGCCAACTGAACAATTTTCCCAATGTCGGTAATCGCCAAGGTAGGATTCGAAGGTGTTTCAATCCATATCAGTTTGGTCGGCACCGACGCCGCTCTCTCCCATTCATCCATGTCAAGCGTGTTGTGGATAAAAGTCACTTTAATGTTTTTACTAGACACTAAATGTTTAAGCAGGAGTTCCGTCCCCAAATAACTAGCCGCAGGTGCAATGATGTGGTCCCCTGCTTGGAGAAAAGTCTCAAAAATCGTTGCAGTGGCCGCCATACCCGAACTGGAGACCAGCGCCCGCTCAGCACCCTCAAGAGCGGCGATGACCGCTTCCACTTCTGCAAAGTTGGGGTTTCCCCAGCGGGTATAAAAAGAGGACGGCTCGATGCTGTTGGCGAATAGGGCCCCTTCTCGATTTTCCTGGAGCTCGAACGTGGAGGTTTGATAGATCGGTGTTGTGACAGAACGTGAAGTATTTTCGTGCATACCGGCATGAACCGCCTTAGTCGTGGGCCCCCAGGTTTGAATCTCCGGCTTTTTTTTCATCCCCACTCCTTATTATTTGAGCATCTCATCCAAAAGTTGATTCACCACCCCTGCGTTGAGTTGGCCCTTGCCTTTTTTCATCACTTGACCCACAAAATACCCTTTAAGATTGGTCTTACCAGCTCGATACTGCGCTAATTGCTGGGGAGAAGAGTCTAAAACTTCCTGTAGGAGTGCTTGAATCGTGGACGTGTCGGAAACCTGGGCCAACCCTTCACGCTCCACAATAGCTTTAGCGCTTTGAGCACTTCCCACGAGTTGAGGCAGGACGGTTTCTTTTGCACTACTTCGCGTCACGACTCCGTCGTCTACTAAATGGATCAGCTCCGCTAAGCGATCCGGTGAAAGCCCTAGGGCAGGCAACTCAACATTTCGCTCGTTGAGGATACGGCTGATTTCTCCGAGTATCCAAGTGCACGCTGATTTCGGAGTTACCTGCGCACCGAGTAAGGCTTCAAAATATCGTGCCAGCGAAGGAGAGGACGCCAGCATTTCGCTGTCGTAGTCACTCAATTGATAGTCTCGTTGATAGCGCTGGGCGCGGGCTTTCGGCAACTCGGGAAGACGCCGACGGGCCTCCTCGATTTCCTGAGGGGTAATCACCAAAGGGGGCAGGTCTGGCTCGGGGAAATAACGGTAATCCATCACGGCTTCTTTACTGCGTTGAGCATGGGTCTGATTAATGTGAGAATCCCAGCCTCGAGTTTCTTGAGTAGGTGTCTGGCCTGTTTCATACAGTTGAATATGACGCTGGACTTCATATTCGAGCGCCTGTTTTACATAGCGAAACGAGTTGAGATTTTTGATTTCTACCCTGATTCCATAGTGAGCTTGGCCTTGAGGACGAACGCTCACGTTGGCATCACAACGAAACGATCCTTCTTCCATATTGCCATCGCAAATCTCTAAGGAAGTGACTAGCTGATGCATGGTTTTGAGATAATCATAGGCTTCTTGAGGCGAGGCGAGATCGGGAGCGCTCACGATCTCAAGCAAGGGGACGCCGGCTCGGTTTAGGTCCACTAAACTTGCTTGGTGATGATCATGGTGTTGGCTTTTGCCTGAGTCTTCTTCTAGGTGTGCGCGCTCGATCCCAACGGTGATGGGATCCGGTGTGCCTCGAACCGACGGATCGCCCGGGATCACAACTGTTCCGCCTTCAATCACAGCTCGAGGCCCTTGAGTAATTTGGAACCCCTTGGGAAGATCGGGATAAAAATAGTGCTTACGGTAGAACAGACTCTCCGGTGTGATGGATGCTTCAAGCGCTAAGCCGAGGGAGATGGCCATCCCGATGGCATCTTGGTTAATGGCGGGAAGTGCCCCGGGTAAGCCCAAACACACAGGGCATGTTTGACTGTTAGGCTCCGCCCCATAAAGATTCGCGCAACGACAAAACATCTTTGAGTGTGTTTTGAGCTGGGCGTGAATTTCTAGGCCAATCACAGTTTGGTAGGCAACGGACATGCGGTCTCCATGCCTAGTTTACCTTGTGGACTTATCGAGTTGGCGCTTGGGCTAGAAAGTGTAGCTGATAAAAGCGCCCAAGGAACGCGAGGGGCTAAAGCGATGGATGGGGTGACTGGCGTCAGAAGAAAGATTTTTTTCAAATCGAAGCCCAAACATTACCGACGAAAAGCGGTAACCCACATGCACGTTGGCTACCGGCGTTTTATAGTTGGATGAACTGACGACCGTCGAGGTGGGGGTCGGTCGATAAGTATCCTTCAAGCGATCCATGCGGTAGCCCACGCCCAGTCCCACGAGGATGCCATCGGGTCGAACGTGATCCATATTAATACCAAGAGAGGTCGCAGAGTAGCCCAACCGGTGGGTAGCGTAGGGGGCGCCCAACGTCACCTCGGTATCCAACAGATGCCGCAGTTCTAAATTGAATTCGCCAAAGCCGTTCCCAAAT
>CAWULW010000091.1:0-3579 GCA_963923615.1 uncultured Holophagaceae bacterium | reverse complement strand
CGGCAGCGTCAGATGTGTATAAGAGACAGGTCCTAGGATCTATTCAAAGCCTAGGAAGAATTATTGGGCCTGCGTTAGGCACCCTTGCTTTCGCTCAATACGGTTATCGTATGCCATTCCATATCGCTACGGGGTTAATCTTGGTGGCGTTAGTTGCCGCCCTAGTGCTTCTTCCAAAACCATATGCTGATCCCAAAAATTCTCAACAATCTTAAATGATGTATGACACTTTTTAACTCTTCCCAAGCGTCTACGATCCTTTTTGATTTAGATGGGACTATAGTAGATCCATTTTTGGGTATCAAAAACTGTTTTCATAAAATGTCTCGGTTGCATAATTTTCCGATGCCTACTGATACCCAAATCAAAGACTCTATTGGTTTAGGGATGAGAGAAACCATTCGTAGATTAAATATCTTCAGCGATACAAAAGCTCTCGACAATGCCCTTCTCTCCTTCTGGGACATTTATCGAGAAGATGGTCTTTTCGAACACGAACTATATCCAGGGATCTATAACTTATTGCATCGGCTCAAGCGTCAAGGCCATCATCTCTATATCTTAAGTTCTAAACCAGGTATTTTCGCAAGAAGGATCGCCTATCAGTTTGACCTTAATCTAATTTTTGACGCTGTCTTGGGTTCATCGCTCACAGGAGAATGGCAATCAAAGAAAGAAGTTTTAGATGTATTGATCGCCTCGGGTGGCATTCAAGGTCCAGGAATTATAGTGGGTGATCGCGCTGATGATATTCTCGCTGGCAAAGCCCATAGTCTGTATACGATTGCTGTTGGTTATGGTTACGGATCCTCTACTGAAATCATAGAAAGTCAACCAAATTTCACTGCTCATTCGGTTACAGAATTAGACGAGTGGTTTCAATCTAGATTCCCATCTGGCGAACAATTCGATCCCTTTAATCGGTCTGAATAAATAAAGGATCACTCTTAATTGACACGCAATCCAATAGACCCAAAGGGACAAGGCATGACATAGTTATTTATATGGACTTAATCTATGCAATTATCCTAGGAGCTGTTCAAGGGATTACTGAATTTTTACCTGTGAGCTCCACGGCTCACCTCACTCTTGTGGAGCATCTGCTGCTTGGCAAAGGATTGCCCCTAGCTTTTGATGTGCTACTTCATGCAGGAACTCTTTTGGCCCTCCTGATCTATTTTCATGAGGACATTAAATTAATCTTCAAGGGTCTTTCTGGTAAAAATCACGAGGGGTCGAACCTTGGCAGGATGGTCGCTATTGGCATGGTCCCCACAATTGTATTTGGATTTTTGACTAAATCGTCTAAAGAGTGGGCGAAAGATCATTTATGGGTTTACGGATTTGGTTTATTAATTACCTCTTGGATGCTTTATCGGGCCAATCTAAAATCTGCTCAAAATACTGGGAGAGCACTTTCATCCTTAGGGATGCAGGATGCCCTAATGATCGGAGCCATTCAAGGGATCGGGGGGGGCTTTGGTATTTCAAGATCCGGATCTACCATCTCTATCGGTACCTTAAGGGGGCTTAATTTAAATGCTGCAACTCGGTTTAGCTTCCTCCTGGGAATCCCCACGATAGCCATGGCAACATTGTTCGAATTTAAATTTTATATAAAGGCATGGGTCTTCAATACACCCTTACCCAACACTATTGAATTTCAAAGCGGAGGTTTTTCTTTAGTGTCCTGCTTAATAGGTGTCAGTGTAGCTTTTATCTTTGGCTATTTTTCCATATCCTTTCTTGACCGTCTTACACAAAAACCAAAACTTAATGGTTTTGCTTTTTACTGCCTCTGCATGGGCACTCTACTTCTTATTTTAGGCACTGTAGGGATTGATGGACTAGAGAATTTAGGAGGCATCCCGCATCGTTAAACTTTATCCAACAAAAACATACTGTCACTCGATGAGTGATGATCTTTGTGACTTGTGAGTTAGGAATAAGGTAGTCTAAACTTATTAGACAGCCTTTGGTATAAACGTAAAGATTACTAGCGTAAACTGTAAGGACCAAGAACGTCAAAGTGGGACTATTTGGTGAGGAAAAATTTTGAATGATTGAAGTCTCGGATATTTATAAGTCTTTTAACCTCAAGGACAAGCGAACTCTTAAGATCAAAACCATTGCTGCTGTTCAAGGCATATCTTTTCGCGTTCTACCTGGAGAAATATACGGACTTTTAGGGCCAAATGGAGCAGGCAAAAGCACCACTTTGCGGATGATTGCAACATTAATGTCACCATCAAAGGGTTCTATCAAAGTAGAGGGATTATCAACCTCAGACCATCCCAATGAGGTCAGAGCAAAACTAGGTTTTTTAGCTACGGATATGGATGTCTATGAACGCTTCACCCCTAGGGAGCAACTTCGCATTTTTGGAGAATTCCAAGGTATGGACTCCAAAACTGCTGAAAATCGAGGGCTTAAGTTACTTGATAACTTGGGAATTTTAGATTTTGCAAATGTCAGAATGGGTGGATTCTCTTCGGGCCAAAGGCAAAAGTTTAATATCGCCCGTGCACTTCTGCACGATCCCCAAGTGATTATTTTTGATGAGCCAACCACTGGCCTTGATGTACTCACGGCTAAAACTGTACTAGATCTTCTTTTGGATTTAAAAAGACAGGGAAAAACAATTATACTCTCGACTCATATACTTCCCATGGTTGAGAAGATATGCTCTCAAATTGGAATTATCTATCAGGGTAGACTTCAGTCCGAGGGCACGCCTAAGCAGGTAATGGAAAGGTATTATGTCAATAGCCTTGATGAGGTCTTTTTTGCACTAGCAGACTCCAGAGATAACAGGGGGGGGCCATGAAAGGTGCTTTGCTAGTACTCAAAAAGGAAATGTACTACTGGACTAAGGATCGACGCACTCTTTTTTTAACCCTGTTCTTTCCTTTGGTACTTTATCCCCTTTTGTTCGGCATCATGACCAAAATGAGTATAAAAGATTCGCAAAGACTTAGTTCTACAGTGACCCGAGTCGCCATAGATGATCCAGGAGGCATAATTACTGAGAGCCTTTTTAAAGAAGGTTCGGGATATGAGAGATTCATTGGGTCGATCGACAATATTCCTTTGGCCTTGAATCAAGAGAAAATACACGTATTCGTTAGAGTCCCTGAATATGCTGAAGTCACCATGAAATCTGGGAAGCCAATTGATATCGAAATCACTTATGATCCCTCAAAGGATATTTCCAAAAAAGGTTTTCTTAAAATTCAAAAATTCCTCAAGGACATCGATGCTTCGATCGTTGTGGAAAGATTAAATAAATTTAAGATATCACCCGAAATCCTAGAGCCCACACGTCTTGCTGTTATTAAAACAACTGGTGCTAACGAGGAGATTGGTAGATTAATTGGTCTCTTTTTGCCTTATTTTCTATTGATCTCTATGTATGCCGGTGCAATGCAATTCGGTGCCGAAATTACCGCTGGTGAAAAAGAACGTGGCACGCTGCTTTCCTTGTTAACTACCCGTCTTTCAAGGCTTGAAATTATGCAAGGAAAAATGCTTGCTATTTTTTGCGTTTCCATCATAGGCATCGCTATGAATCTGCTAGCC
>CAWULW010000090.1:0-3581 GCA_963923615.1 uncultured Holophagaceae bacterium | reverse complement strand
CTCAATAGTGGGTGGTTTCTACCCCACGTTACGATCTACTTCTCGGGTTACTCTAGCGTTACTGTTGCTTTTGTTCTGAGTATTCTCGCCCTGCTACGAACGGGAACCATAACCCTATACAAAGATTCTTTTTGGGCTCGAGCGCTTGGTCGTCAAGAGGTTAATTTTGAAGCATTGCATCGGGACTGGGTTCGCATCGGCTACCTTTTTCTATTAGGGGGCTTGATCACTGGAGGTTTGTGGGCTAAATTTGCTTGGTCGGATTACTGGGCTTGGGATCCGAAAGAAAATTGGGGTTTGATTTCTTGGTTAATTTACGGTGTCGTCCTTCACATGCACCATACCGCCTTTTTAAAAGGGAGAATCTTACTCAAGGTGAGTGCCTTTTCTTGGCTATTAATTTTGTTTACTTATTTTGGTATGTCTTATCTGCCGACCAAGAGCCAAAGTATGCATATTTATACTGAACCACTCTCTCCAGAAGAAGCTAAAGATGTGAAGGGTGTTAATCGCGAAATGTATTAATCTAGGCCTAAGAAGAAAGGGTGATATAGATGAACCTTAGATTTTATTTAGCACTATTCTTGCCCCTTTCGCTCATGTGGGGGCAGCAAGATATACCATTAGGTCTTAATCTGCCAACCACTCAGTATGTTAAGAGTAATTGGGCGATCTTATTTACCCATCGCTTTTCGGACCCTGTTATTGGAAATAGCAAAAATCTATTTGGTCTGGATGGTTATGCTTCTTCAGGGTTTGGTTTTTGGGGTTCCCCTACGAACATTCCTGAATTAAACTTTGGGATTTATCGAACTAGCGATCAAAAAACCATCGTTCTAACTGCCCAAGGAGTACTTTACAGTGAAATGGCTTTACGATCTTCACTTCGATTTGAGTATTTTAAAGAAGGAGCGAGGGAAAATTCATCGACTATTAATATACATGAAGGTATCTCTGGATGGATCTATCAACTTCCAATCGAATATTTGTCGGGATCATGGACCCTTGGCTTTGTTCCTACGTACATCACACAGACAAGCACGGGTCAGTCTATTTTTAATGTACCTTTATCTCTCAAATACAAATTGCCCAATAATCAAGGTTTCATTATCGAATTTTATCCAATTCCTAATTCCCTAAGAGACTATCGAGTTCCAACCAGTACTTCGATAGAGCGATCTTTGAGGTCTGGGTTCGCTTTTGGATATGAATTTCGTAGTTATGGACACCGATTCACTCTGTTTGGTACTAATACTCCAGGCACTACGGCGCATCAGGTAATAAGTGGTAACTTCCTTGGAGTGGGGGCTAGAGTTAGTAATGATTGGGGCCTGGCATTCAACATAGTCCGCCTTTTCTAAGAACCCTTTAAGTTCATGAAAAACCAAACTTCAAAATGGATTGTTATCACAGGTTGCTCAACCGGTATTGGCCGATCTCTAGTCGGAGCTATGAGAAGGCGTGGATGGGGGGTTATTGCTACGGCACGAAAAATAGAGAGTCTTGCTGATCTTCCCGATGGAGAGGATATTTTTCGTGTAGCATTGGACGTTCTTAGTGATGAATCTATTCGGTTTGCTATCCAACAGTGTCAGCACCTAAGAATCGTAGGTCTTATTAATAATGCGGGCTACGGCCAAGTGGGTCCACTTGAATATATCACCACGCAAGAACTTAAAAACCAGATGGATACAAATGTTATTGGGCTTCATCGGGTGACGAACTATTTTATTCCCATACTAAAGCAAAATGCAAAATCCGGGGAAGGTCGAATAGTTCATATTGCATCTATGCTTGGAAGGGTATCTATCCCATTAGCAGGAGCCTACTCCGCTAGTAAACATGCAGTTGTCTCACTAGGAGAAACCCTCAGAATGGAATTAGCACCAGATATCAAAGTCCTTGTAGTTGAGCCAGGAGCGATACGTACAGAATTAAGGGAATCTGCCACTAAGATGTGGGGGAATCTTCCCGAGCGAGTTCGTGGCTCGAAGTACGACCGTATTCTTCATCGCTACCTAGCTCTCGGCAAGGATGCGAGTCAGCGGTGGGCTAGAGATCCCGATAGATCAGCCGATAAAATTGCGCGAGCAGTGAATTCAGCCCATCCTCCTAGAAGGGTCTTGATAGGTCCTGATGCCCATTTGGTATTGATCGTAAAGAAATTCATTCCCCTGTCTTGGTATGAAGCATTGGCAAGAAAAATATACGGTTTGATGGATTAAGGGTTTTATGTCAGATTCAAAAAATTCAAAAATATTCCTTATCGATACTTTTGCTTTTATTTTTAGGGCATATTATGCGAATAAAAATCTTAAAAATGGGGCTACATTCACTTTTTCAAAAATCCTTTTACAGATTATAAAAACTTATCAGCCAGAATATATAGCTTGTGTTTTTGACACGCCTACTCCAACCTTTAGACATAAATTATCAGGGGCTTATAAGGCAAACCGGGAAGAAATGCCGGAGGACTTGGTACCTCAAATTCCAATGATTAGAGAGATTTTGCAGAATCTCTCAATTCCAATGGTTCAATTTGAAGGTTACGAGGCTGATGATGTTTTAGCTACGCTTGCTGAGAAAGGTTGTAATGCTAACCTTAGATCGGTCATCGTAAGTCCTGATAAAGATCTACTTCAACTAGTAAGGAATGATGATATTCAAGTCCTGAACATACGAGATGGTGAAATTTGGTACGACCGGGAGGGTGTACATAACAGAATGGGTGTTTATCCAGAGCAGATAGTGGACTTTCTTACACTTGTTGGAGATGCCTCAGACAATATTCAGGGGGTCCCCGGGATCGGGGAGAAAGGGGCTGCCCATCTTCTTGAAAAATATGGAACACTTGACAATATCATTTATCACATAGATGAGTTGAAGCCTCGTCAACAGAATGGCTTAAAGGAATCTGAAACTTGGCGATCTTTATCAAAACAATTAGTCACACTCGTAAAAGATTTGAGCCTCCCCCTTAAAATAGAGGATCTTAAATATCAAGGTATTTCTCACGATAACGCTCGTGATGTATTTTTACGATTTGGCTTTCACTCGCTTGCAAAAGAGTTTACTTTAAGCTCCGAAATTAAGACTACTTCAGCTACTCGTAAGTACGAACAAGTTAGGAGTCTTGCCCAATTAAAAGAGATTGTAGAACAATGTAGGGGCGTAGGTTATTTCTCGTTGGACACAGAGACCACAAGTATAGACGCTACTCGGGGACATCTAGTAGGCCTCTCGTTAGCCTGGAAGGATAATCACGGTGTTTACATTCCACTTGGGCATCTCAAACTATCTAAAATTCCTCTAGAGGGAATATTGCCAGGGTTATTACCAGAGTCCGGTCTTTCTGATAATGACTTGGATCTTCAAGGAGAAGCTAGTGCATATTATGAAAAAATATGTTGTTACCTTGATGAAAACAATCTACCTTTTGCTGAAACAAGAGAGATTCTTAATATCTTATTTGCTGATTCAAGTATTAAAAAGTGTGGCCAAAATCTCAAATATGATCTTCAGGTCCTTGAAAGACATGGCTTCCATCTTGAAGGTATTGATGATGATAGTATGCTTCTCTC
>CAWULW010000089.1:0-3607 GCA_963923615.1 uncultured Holophagaceae bacterium | reverse complement strand
CCGTTGTCCTTCGTTAGATCGTGAACTTGCACGATTCCATTTGACAACAAGTGACATTACCTGTTGCATTCTGACCCATTTGCACTTTGATCATGCGGGAGGCAGCACGCGCATTGATGCGGCAGGTAATCTTGTACCGAGTTTCCCAAATGCTCGATATATTGTTCAAAAGAAAGATCTAGAAGATGCTAAAAATCCTCATATAAGAGTTCGCGCTAGTTATCTACCCAAAAATTGGGAATGTCTCGAGGCCCTAGGAATACTAGAAACCGTTGATGGTAATCAGGAGATCTTTCCCGGCATTAGTGTACGATTAGCGCCAGGACATATCGAAGCTCTCCAGAATATAGTAATTGAAGGAGATGGAAAAAAAATTCTCTATCTAGCTGATTTAATTCCTACCTCAAGACATATTCAACCAGCATGGGTGATGGGATATGATCTTGACGTTGTTACCTGTGTAGATGAAAAAATCAAAGTCCTCAAGGAAGTTTGTGATTCTGGGACCATTGTTGTCTTCGAACATGACCCTGATCTTCCAGCGGGCACTATAACTCGTGATACGAAAGGGAAATATCACGTTACCCGTGTAGATCTGTAGGAGGATTTGTGGTCTCCAATCCCCACAAGCGACAAAAAGAAATGGCAGAGATTAATATGACTCCTCTTATCGATGTCATGTTAGTTCTGCTTATCATTTTTATGGTTACGGCTCCCTTGCTAACAAGTGGAATTGATGTGAATCTACCTCGGGCTCAGTCGGGGAAGAGTTTAGATGGTCAATCATTATCAATTTCTATTTCTTCGGATGGCATCATCCATCTAGAAAGTATCCAAATGTCTTTAGAAAATCTCAATAAAGAGCTCGTCAGGCAATCTAAGTTGTCCGCAAATCGCCCGATACTTATTCGTGCGGATAAGCAACTTAATTATGGCCGAGTTATTGATGTTGTCGATGCCGTTAGACAAGCGGGTTTCTTTCAGGTCGGCTTCGTTACTGAAGGTGTTCCTTTGACGGTCAACAACCCCAAAAAATAAAACAGACGCAATGAAACTAAATTTACAATCGCCTCTCTTGCAAAGCATTTTTCTTCATGGCTCAGTCCTAGGCATATTGATGCTTTCCTCAAACAATCCATCATCTGACAAACATATTCCCCTAAAAGTTACTTGGGTTACCTTGAAATCAAGCGGTCTGAGCGGGGGAGTTGAAGCCAATGAGTTAGGGAATAGCCCCCAACGTATCCGGCTTAAGCAACAAGTTGCTGCACTTAACGATGAAAAATCTACCATTACGAGACCTCCAGATACCCTTGGTATTAAATCGAAAGGCTTAGTTGCCAAGGGTATTAATTCAAATAGGGATTCTGCGGGCCTTGCCCCTAATGCACCCAAGTCGACAAACCCATCCGAAAATAAAACTCTGGGTGTTGCCGGAAAGGGAAATAGTGGTGGAATTGGTAATGGAACTCCTATTCCCGGCCTTCGACCTTCTTCGGGTATTAGTGGTGGGCAGGGGATTTTATCCGGAACGGATACTGAATTTCCCTACGCATACTATCTACAACAGGTTCAAAATAAAATTACAGCTAATTGGTCCAAATCGGGTAATCAAGGTCGGGTAGCAATCTACTTTAGAATCAAAAGAGACGGGAGTATCGATTTTGATCGACTCCAAATTGAGAGCCCAAGTGGAAATCATTTTTTTGACGAAAGCGCCCGCCTTGCGATTCTGAGATCTGGATCTTTCCCGCCCTTGCCACAGACATATCCTGAAGAAACCCTGGGAATTCATTTCTGGTTCGTAGCTTTTAACTAGACACATCTCAAAATTTTAACTTCTGCATGATTTACCATCTAACGAAGCACTTCGGGCGGATAGAATGAATATATGAAAGTAATTGTTGCTAAGACTGCGGGTTTTTGTTGGGGAGTTAAACGGGCAATGGATGCCGTTTTAGAGGCCTCTACAAATAGTAATCAAAACGTGCAAACGCTCGGGCCTCTTATTCACAACCCTCAGGCTTTGGCCCTAATTGAAAATAGAGGCGTTTCGGTTGTTACTGAGCCTGAGAGCGTCCAAAATGGCACCGTTGTAATTCGTGCACATGGAATTCCAATACAGTCACTTCGCGGGCTAAAAGAACGACAGAATAGGGGCGAAATTAACATTGTAAATGCAACTTGTCCTGAGGTAGCAAAAGTCCATAACAAGATTAAAAAATGGAGCCCTAAGGGTTACTTTACGATTATTTTAGGTTCAAAGGGACATCCTGAGTCGATTGCCCACAGAAGTTTTGCAGAAAGTGGTTCAATCATTATTTCTACTATCGAAGAAGCTAAACAACTGACATCCAAAGAACTCTCTAAATGTTTAATAGTTGCTCAAACTACTTATACCGTTAAAGATTTTCACAACGTCTCTTCATATATAGAAAGTCGAGCAACTGATTGCATTGTTGAAAACACCATTTGTGAAGATACTTGGATGAGACAAGACGAAGCAGAATCACTCAGCAAAAGAGTTGACTATGTCATTGTTGTAGGGGGGAAAGAATCAAGTAACACAAAACATCTTGCAGAATTAGCACACCGCTTTGGAAAGCCTGTCCAATATGTTGAGACGGCGCAAGAGATCGATCAAACAAAATTTACAGGGTCAGAAACAGTGGGTATTCTTGCAGGCGCATCAACGCCCACGTGGCTCGTAGATGAAGTCGTGGATTCTCTAGAAGAAACGAGTAGTCTTTTTTTTAAATGGAAAAAAGTTTTAATTCGAGCTTTTTGGACACCATTAGTTTTGAGTACTTCCGTGATTGTTTCAAGTTTTGGTGTTTCTCATTTATTAGGTTATTCCGACAGAGCTCCCATAGCCTTCACTATTGGTTTTTTTGTATTCTCAATGTATTTATCTGCACCCTACCTTGAGCCTTTGGGTTTGGGTGTAAAGGGCCCCGCTCAAGCAAAATTCTTAAATCAATATCGCTATATGATCCTGAACATTAGTATGATGTCGGCCCTCATGTCCATGCTGTGTTCAAGACAGGTGGACTCTGATTATTTTTTACTCACTTTTGGTGCCATTATCCTTGGTCTTTTCTATAGAATTGGGCTTTTTCCCGCACAAAAGGGTAATCAGTTCAGTTTAAGATCCATCCCTGGTAGCAAGGAAATTCTTGTCCCCTTGTCTATCGCTTTTCTTATGGTTCTAGGACCAAGCTTCATATATAAATCTAAACTTACCAATCTAGATCACCTTATTTTTCTTACCATACTCCTTATCGGCGTCTCTCGAACCTTCATTTATGATTTAAGAGATATGCAAAAAGATCAAGTCTTAGGGAAAGAGACACTTCCTATCGCCTTAGGAAAGAAAAGATCTTTATCTTTAATTTTATTTTTCCTAGTTGTATCAATTCTTTCAGTCAATTCCTCCCAAACATTAAGGGCATCAGTTTATTCACCCTGGGTTCAAATTGTTTTAACTCTAGCCTTAATTTATCCGATCTTTTACTGGTGGTTTTATCATCACCGTTTTTCGGCAGGTAAACCTCGTTATGATATTCGTCCCGAATTAAGTTTTTTCTCTGTCTCTTATACACATCTC
>CAWULW010000088.1:0-3611 GCA_963923615.1 uncultured Holophagaceae bacterium | reverse complement strand
TTATACCCTAGGGTCTGTAGCTCAGCGGTAGAGCAGGAGCCTTTTAAGCTCTTGGTCGTGGGTTCGATCCCCACCGGACCCACCAGTTAGTAGTATTCTTTGAGAACAGCATGGAGCTATCGTCTAACGGTTAGGACAGCGCCCTTTCAAGGCGCCAGTACGGGTTCGAGTCCCGTTAGCTCTACCAATCCTTTCGTTTTCTTCTTTTGCTAGTTACCAAAGACTGATTGCTTACCTACTCTTCAGTACCTGGAAGAGTAGGATGCCCCTCCATTAATTGGTCCATCTTCTTCAGCTGGGAATCGAGACCTCCTCGACCTATAAGTTTCTTATTGGCCTTTTCCCAAGCCTCGGAGGCTTGAGTTAAGCGCTGCTGGACTTCTTCAAAGTCTTCGGTGAAGCCCTCAAATTTTTTTAAGGCATTTTGAGCTAAAGAAAGGATGTGGCTTATGTTTTTGATTTGTGATTGGCTCTTATGAAAATCCAAGATGATCCGTATAAGCCCGACAATGTTACCGGGACAGACCACAATGATATTCTTCTTATAAGCATCCTCTATGATTCCATTTCGATAGGCTAAGAAATACACGTCCTCAATTGGTATAAACATAATCACGGCAGAAATATTTTTTCCAGGATACATGCGACTGTAGTCTTTTGCCGAAAGTTGCTGAACATGGGTTTTGACGTTCTCGCAAACGGCGGCTTCAAGCTGAGCGATAACATTAACGTCCTTTACTTTTTCTTCCTGATGCTTAAGTAATTCCAAATAAGATTTGAGAGTCACTTTTGAATCCAAGATCAGTTGGTGATCATCCGGTAAATAGAGCAGAATGTCGGGACGCATACGAATCCCTTCACTATTCGCTTCAGCCTGAACTTCAAAATGAAGTTTGGGTTGCATCCCGCACGCAACCAGAATCGACTCAAGAATCTTCTCACCCCAAGCTCCACGAACCGCACTTGTTCCCTTAAGCGCATCGGTCAACAATTGGGTGTCCTTAGAGATTTGGACCTGGGCAGCATTCATTAATTGAATTTCTGTTTTAAGAGCACTTCTTTGTTCTGTTTCAGAAGTATGAATTTGATCCAAGCGATTTTTTAAATTGGAGATAGTTTCCTTGAATGGGTCAAGAATATTTTTCATTTCCTCTTGCTGAATCGATCTTAGACCTGAAGACTGCTCCTTAAGGGAGGACTCTGCTACTTGTCTAAACTCTTTATCTAATTTTTCGAGTAGTCGGCTTTGAGCTTCCAGAAGTTGTTCTTGTGACTTTTCTTTAATTCGAGCTTCAGAGAGTGAGGTTTGGTGGCGATTAGTTGTCCAGAGATACCCTCCAATAAACCCCAAAAGAATGCCTAAACCTAACATCATTGGATCGACCTCATATCTTCGTTCGCATGGGAACAAGTAAAATAGATTTTTTAAAAAAGAACGTGGATTTAAACAATGAAATGTAGCCAGCCATGGGAATCAGGTGTATCACCGTGTTGGAGATCAAGCAAATAATCTCTCAACTTTAGGGCTATGGGGCCAATTTCTCCCTGATTAATCAGCCAGGAACTCGTCTTTGATTTCACTTCCCGAATTGGTGTAACCACCGCGGCTGTCCCACAGGCAAATGTCTCACTAAACTCACCGGATATGGACTTCTCTTCCCATTCCTGGATAGATATTCGACGTTCGGAAAAATGCCAACCTAAATCTTTAGCAATCTGAATGAGACTTAGACGTGTAATACCTGGAAGAATAGTTCCTGTCAGTTCTGGTGTTAGAAGGCAAATTTGATTACCTTTTTTCTCTACAAGACATATGTTCATTCCACCCATTTCCTCCAGGTATCGGTGTTCTTTTGCATCGAGCCATACTACTTGATCACAACCGTGATCAAAAGCCTGCTTCTGACCGATCAAACTGGCACCATAATTTCCTGCAAACTTAGCAGATCCCGTTCCTCCTGGAGCCGCACGAATGTAATCTTCACTGAGCCATACTGTAACTGCCTTAGCTCCTTGTGGAAAGTATGAACCACTGGGAGAAGCAAATAAAATAAATTGATATGTTGAAGCAGGTCGAACTCCCAAGGCAGCCTCAGTTGCAAACATCAAAGGGCGGAGATACAAGCTTTCCCCTCTTTTATCTGAGACCCAAGATTTATCTTGCCGAACCAACGCTTCGGCGGATGTCATAAAAAGATCGTCTGGAATGGGTGGCATCGCCAATCGAATGGCACTTTGATTCATACGCTTTATATTCTCTAAAGGACGAAAGAAAGCGATGCGTCCGTCCTTTTGGTGATAGGCTTTGAAGCCTTCAAAAATCGACTGCCCATAATGAAGAACGCTAGCAGCAGGGTCTAAAGATATCGATCCATAGGGCTGAAGAATTGGTGTTGACCAGCCAGAAGAAGACTCGTAATGACTCGTAACCATGTGTTCGCTAAATACACGCCCAAATCCAGGGTTCAGCATCCGATTTTGACGATCAGTTGAGGCTAGGGGTTGCGTCAAAGGCTTAAGGTCAATTTTCATGACGTCCTTAATCTAGAGAAGATACTTGGCAGGTCAAATGCATCACTCTATCATCCTCTAGAAAGTGGCTAGGATCAATAGTTGTTCTTTTATAATCCAAGATTTGTTTTCATATGCATAACGATATGATCAATCCCAAAAGATTCTCTTGAACTAGTGATTAAAATTGCTTCGGGGTTCAGAGAAAGGGCTTCAGAAAGTTTTTTTCCTACAAAAGATCGCTCCGAAGGACGAAGTTGATCAGATTTAGTTGCCACAATAATGTGCGGAATATCATTTTCGGATAGCCATGTCTGCATATCTATATCTAGGCTGGTAGGACCTACATAAGCATCAACACACACATACACCATGGCTAGACTCGCCCGTGAGGTCAAATAAGATTCGATTAACCAACTCCAACGATCTTGATCCGATACGGGTCCTCGAGCGAAACCATACCCGGGGCAATCAATCAACAATCGTTCGCGGGGGGCCTGATAGACGTTTAGGTTTCGCGTCCGGCCGGGGGTTTTACTTGTTTGAGCGAGTTTCTTCTGCTGGGCCACGGCATTAATCAGAGAAGATTTCCCAACATTACTTCGACCTACTATCGCAACTTCGCGCTCACAGAACCCTATTTGCTCTACGGCACTCGCACTCTTCAAAAAAGATAACGTGAGTCGAGCTAGGGTCATAAAATCTCTATGGTCAATTCTTCATTGTAAAGGATGACGGATCAACCCACAAAATTCACCACTCATCTGTTATTTAGGCCTGATCCAAAGATCGATCATTTACTATCCAACTAGCATGATTAGATAAGTCTACGGAGTGAGCTTTATGATGTGCAAGATCCTGTCCAAATCCTTTTTTGTGACTCTTTTTTTGCTGAATTCAACGGGCCTTATGGCCATGCCAAAAACTAATGGGTTGGACAAATCTATGATTGAACTCGAATCTGAGATTCGAAATGAATCACAGACTCGGCCCATGCTCTCAGGTTCTAGGCTTAACTTGAAAAATATTAACGGACGCATTGAGATAGAGGGGTGGGATAAAAATGAAATACAGGTTGACGCTGTTATTACAGACAATCC
>CAWULW010000087.1:0-3624 GCA_963923615.1 uncultured Holophagaceae bacterium | reverse complement strand
ACAACGTCGGGTACGAGCCTTGGGCTTCTCAGGAGCACTCGCTGGAAATGTGTCTCGAAAACAACTCGATTATCTTGAAGAACAAGCTAAGCATTTAGGTGCGGGCGGACTACCCTATATCAAATGGGGCAAGGAGGGGCTATCTAGCTCATTCAAGAAATTTATTTCCGACGAAGAGGCGAAGAACCTAGCTCAAGCTGTGGGTATACATGGGGAGGGTCTCATTCTCTTTTCCGTAGGGACCGATACCCAGACATCGAAAGTGTTGGGTGAACTGCGAAATCTGGGTGCTCATCAGTTTGGCTTGATCGATTCCTCCATTTTTTCATTTGTGTGGGTAACGGACTTTCCAATGTTTGAATGGAATGAAGAGGCACATCGGTGGGTAGCGGTTCACCATCCTTTCACAAGTCCTCATCCTGAAGATCTCGCTATGCTCGAGGAACAGCCGAATGCCTGTCGGGCTCTGGCCTATGATTTAGTACTCAACGGCTTTGAGATCGGAGGTGGATCAATACGTATTCACAGCGCTGACCTTCAAGCTCGTATCTTCAGACTTTTAGGTATCTCCGAGGATGAAGCAAAAGAAAAATTTGGATTTTTACTCGAGGCACTCAGTTATGGTGCCCCTCCCATGGGAGGCATTGCCTTGGGGTTAGATCGCATGGTGATGCTCTTTGCTGGCGAGAGTAGTATTCGTGAAGTCATTGCGTTCCCGAAGACAGCTCAAGCTCGATGTCTGATGACCTCCGCACCGAGTTTTGTAGATCTTCGCCAATTAACCGATCTAGGGCTACTCCAAGAAAATAAACAGACCTACCGAGTAGGTGCAGTTTTTTTTGAATCCGAGGCTTCGAGTCCTGCATCAAAACGTGCTCTTGGAAAACGAATCCAAGAAATCACTTCAACGCAAACGCAAGGGCTAATTTCTTTTGACCCTAAAGGCCAAGTAATTGACGCACGAACGATTCAAGAAGGACCTTTTTTCGAGTTTGAGTAGAGTTCTTTATTTTTTCTTGGCACTCGACACTAATTCTTTAATGATCCTGACGATGAGATCCTGATCTTCTTCCAGAAGCCCAGGCCAGAGAGGAAGACTTAAGAGGCGATCCCCGCTCCACTCCGCATGGGGTAAGCCATCCGCAGGGAGTGCGTGGGGATGGGCTTGGTAATAATGCTGATAGAAGGTGTGGAGATGAGCGGGTCGATAATGAATACCCGAACCGATATTGCGATCTTTAAGAGCCTGGACAAATTCATCTCGAGTCAAGCCCGCTTTATCAGGTAAAAGCCTAAAGACAAAAAGGTGATAACAATGCCCAAAGGATTCATCTCCCTCCCAAGGCAATTGACATTCCTCTACGTCTCGCAACAACTGAAGGTATCGTTTAAAAAGTTCTCCACGACGCTGATTAAATTGATCGAGCTTGAGTAATTGATGGAGACCAAGTGCCGCTTGAAGATCCATAAAGTTAGCTTTTCGAGCAGGTTCCATAACATCGATGTGGGGGCTTCCATCTTTGCTTTGACGTTTCCATGCATCTTTCTCAATGCCATGAAAACGTAATCGAGTGATCCGATTGAGATATTGTTCGTCATGAAGGGCAATGGCCCCGCCTTCTCCTGTAGTCATATTTTTATTGGGATGAAAACTAAAGATCGACATCACCGATCGAGGGTCGCTACCAATTTTTTTTCCTTTGAACGAGGCTCCCATAGCCTGAGCCGCATCCTCAATCACCCAAAGATGATGTCGTTCCGCAATGGACCAAATGCGATCCATGTCACAGGGAAGCCCTGTGAGATGAACGGGGATAATACCTTTGGTACGTGAGGTAATCGCTGCCTCAATTTTTTCGGGATCCATATTGAGGGTACAGGGATTGATATCAACCAACACAGGAATCCCGCCCCTCAGTACGATGGTGGAAAGTGTACTTACCCAAGTTAAAGAACTGGTAATCACTTCATCCCCAGGCTGGAGATCCATCACTTGGAGAGATATTTCTTGCGCAGTCGTAGCACTGTTCATGACACGAACATAAGGAGCGTGATTATACGTTGCAAGACGTTCTTCAAATTGTGCTGTTTTGGGTCCCGTGGTAAGCCAACCGCTTTCGATCGAATCAATCAACTCAGCAATTTCTTCTTGGCCAATAACGGGTCGCGAAAAGGGCAAAAAAGATTCTCGTCGCAAAGCCATTTTTTCTCCTAGAATGCCTAGTATTATCTCACTATACAACTTGACTAGGATCTGGAATGAATACAAATGTAGATAAAGAGATCGATAAACAGCGATTTGTCTTTATTGTGGCCACGATTCTTTTGATCTCATTGGTCGGATGGTGGATCTCGCTACAGGTTTCACAAACACAGGATCTTCTGAGTACCCGTATTCAAAAATTGAAATCCGTTCGGGCAGAGGCTTGGCTCTACGACAGTTCTAAGGTCCTTAAGTATTACGAGGATAGTCGAGCGATCAATCGACAAGGGGGTGCCGAAACCATCATCCTCTCAAAATTACCTGATGAACTTCCTACCCGTAAAGAGAGAATTGCTGCAATCATTTCAAATTTTCCCGATGTTCACATTGTGCCCAAGCCTGTCGCGGACGACGATCCACCTCTTTTGGATATGTCCGAGGCATACCTCACGTTGGATCAAAGCAAACTAGCCAATCTCGAGCGCGAGCGCGTATCCGTCATTTGGAAAGCGGCCTTGCAAAGTGGTGCAATGGCCGTAGGCATTCTTACGGGATTAATCATGATCTATAACAAACTGAATGATGAATTAGACCTTAAGCTACGTCAGAAAAATTTCCTCGATGCTGTGACTCATGAACTCAAGACACCCATTGCATCGATCCGCGTTTGGACAGAGACCCTTTTTTCTAAATCGCTCAAAGAAGATCAATTGACCAAAATCTCTCTTCGAATGAATCAAGATCTGACTCGACTCTCGGATCTTGTCGGCAATCTTCTGGTTGTAGCCCGTGGAGAAGCAGGAGAATTGCCCTCTAATCCACAACTCCTCAATTTGAGTGAGTCACTAGTCAAGATATTGACCACCATGGATCAAAAATTAGGTCCGGGTAATTTGGGGCTCACACAAAAGATTCAGGATGATGTCTTCGTCCGAGCTGACCAGGAGCAACTTCAAATCATTATTGAAAATCTCTTATCTAACGCCTATAAATATGCCGATAGTCCCCGGTCAACCGAAGTGGAACTCAAAACGGATAAGAATCGGGCAGTCTTGATCGTTTCCGATCAAGGCTATGGAATTCATTCTCAAAATCTGAATAAGATCTTTGATAAATTTTATCGATCGGGGGAGGAGATGACCCGACGAGTTCCCGGAACCGGGCTAGGACTCTTTCTGGTCAAGCAAATGGTAGAACTTAACGGAGGTCAAGTTAAAGTCGCCTCTAAAGGTCTCGATCAGGGCTCTAGTTTTACCATCACTTTCCCACTTGCAGCAAAACTCTAGTTACTTTTCGACCGCCCGACGGTAGATTTCAGAAGTCGTGACACCAAAATGACGGGCAAGGGGTTTGGCAGCTTCACGCAAAGTCATCCCGCCACTTCGGGCCGCTTCTAAGTAACGAATGGCCCACTCGGGCAG
>CAWULW010000086.1:0-3648 GCA_963923615.1 uncultured Holophagaceae bacterium | reverse complement strand
TATGATTATCCCCCGGTTTATTAATAGGTTACATAATATACATTATCATAACTAACATATTTTATGAAGATAATCAACAAATATTTAATAAGAACCTGGATTATTCCCTTGCTAGGTTCCCTTTTCTTTTATGGCGCTTTGATTGTCACTAATGAGGCAATGGTCTTATCTAAAGAAGTTTTTGTTCAGGGCGCATCAATCAGTTGGTTAGCGTTATTGCTTCTATCGGCATTACCAGAGTTACTCTCGATCATTTTACCCATCGCAGCCCTTTTATCTGGCCTACTAGGTACTCAATCACTTTCTATCAATTCTGAAGTCGTTGCAGCTCAAGGGGCAGGTGTAGGCTATCGTACGTGGATTAAATCATGGTCCATCTTTGCTTTTTTAATTCTTTTGGGTGGACTAGTAAATTCTCATTTTTTCACCCCGTGGTCCAATTCTCGTCAACAAGCGTTCAGGGATTCAATGTCCGAGACCTTAAGATCCAGGGTGATCAAACCAGGAGGTCAACCGTGGAGTCCACCTACAAATCCAAATATGACTATTTGGAGTGATTTTGGGGGTAATACGCACATTGTTGAAGTTAGGCCAAACGAGGTCCAACACATGATCGGAAAGGATATTAGTTATACATTTTTTAATAATTTTGACGGTTCTTCTAGGGTCTCCATTGATCTACAAAATCTAAACGGGGCTTTATATGTTCAAGCTAGCGACTCGGTTATTCTCGTCGATCAAAAGGAGCAGGCCTTGGTTTTCCCAATCCCACCTCCCAAACGAATTTGGAAAAGTACCCCTTTGCGGTCTATAGATACGATATCGATATACAAACAAATGGTTTCGTTTAACGATTTAGCTCGAGACCCCAAAATTAATCACATTGAGATATCAAGACGTTGGTCCCTTCCCTTTGCATCTGTAGCATTTCTCTTGTTGGGCATTTCTATTGGATTCCGCCATCCAAGGTTTAAGAAATCTAGCGCAGCCATCATCTCCTTATTCACTGTCCTGGCTTATTACTTTTTGTACCGCTACATTGAGAATTTGTATTTGTTAAATGAACATGCTCCATCTTATGTTCTATACACAACCACAATATTTACTTTTATGATTACTGCCTATGCTTTTTATAGAAGCCTCAAGCCGATTCCATCCCAATCAAATAGAGTTCCATTATCGATAAAAAAGAAGATTAACAACTTAATCGGTCAATCTTATTTATTCCTAGATAGTTCTTTCCTGACTCAATCTCGAAGCGGTAAGAAGGCAGGTCGAACTCTAGTGAGATACCTCAGTTCTTCATTGCTTAAAAATTGGGTGATCGTAATCCTTTCCACATTACTTATACATCTAGTCATTAATTTTTCTAATCTTGCTGGAGACATTATTAAAAATAACCTCCCGTTTATGCTTTTCTTTAAATATTGGATAGTATCTCTTCCCGAATTTCTAAATATAATTGGACCAATTGTATTTCTTGCTTCTGCAGCGTTAACGTTGACACAAAAATCGATAACTAGAGAGTGGGTAGCCATGAAATCGAGTGGAATTAACCTGTTTCGATGGATGCGATTTTCATACCCTGCCTTAGCAATTTTGCTCATGTTTTCTCTAACCTTATCTTTATTACTGGGACCAGCAACTATTAAAAATGGAGATCTGCTTTACAGGCAAATCATTGGCCGCAATTCTAACAAGATACAAACCACAAGTGAGAATTGGATTACACTTAAGACCGAAGTATCAAAACCAACTATTCTTTGGTACGCATCAAACCAAGATTCTTTGCGCTGGGGGTTCCCATTAGCTGATTATCTGGAATCTGATCCTATTATCAAATTCGAAGAGAAAAGCGGTCTTGGTACAGCTTTTGATTGGACTGGACAAAGACGTGAATATCCAAATGCTTGGAATACCTTTTTTCCCAGCAAGGCCTTAAGATCCATTTCATCGCCAGCTACAACCTCAACTTTAGACCTATTTTCATGGTTGATTTGGTCTAATGATCCTCAACGAAATTACGAATTGATGAGTCGCCTATTTGGCTGGCTTCTTGGGCCATTATTATTATTTGCTTGTCTTTCTTATGCCTTACCCGATTCTAAGCAAGGTCGAAGTCGTGCCCTAGGAATTATCCTTTTTTCAAGCCTTTTGTTTTTAGGAATTAATTCAATTATTGTTGGAGCGACCCAATCAGGTGAGATACCTGTCTGGTGGGGTACCTTAGCACCCCTGCTCTTTCTGTTCGCAATAGGCTTAATTCGACATGAACGAGTTCATACCTAGATATGTTTCATTTATTCCGAAGAATCACTCAAATCTTAAGCCTATTATTAATTTTCATAGTGCCTGTTTTTGATTTATTTCGTTTTGATATCAAGGTTGGTGAGTTTATTATTCTAGGTAATCACTATACCTTAGACACCTATAGTGGAATTTGTTTATCGCTAGGTTTCATAGTCATTTTATCTTTATTAATTGCCCTAAGTTATTCAAAGGGGCGTGTTTTTTGTGGTTGGTCGTGTCCTTATGGCAGCACCATTGAATTTTTTAATGGGATTCGAACAGTTTTTGGATATGGAAATAATCGCTGGGTCTATGGATTTATCAATCGTTCTCGATGGCATCGAACAGGATCAATGATCCTGTCTATATTTCTTTTATGCATTACCCCTATCCTCATTGGAGTGGGACTTTCCGCGTATCTAATTGACCCCTCAAGAGTGATTGTCATTCTGTCAAATATTTCTGAATTCAATAACGAAGGGGTTCTTCTTGTTTCTTGGCTATTGCTGATATGTGTCCTCACGTGGATTGTAGGATTTGTAGTGCGTTTTGACTTTTGCAGAATAGTCTGTATTTATGGGATGGGACAATCCATCATCTACAGCTCAAACGAGCATGAGAAAAAACTGAGACCAAGATTTATCTCGAGTCTTGACGAATGTGGATCTTGCACAGCCTGTCTAAGTGCATGTTTTGTAGATTTAGACCCTAGATCAAAATCACTCTACATAGGATACGGAGAAGGTTGCTTTAATTGTGGGGATTGTGTTGATATATGTACTGTTGTTCAACGTCATCAAGGGAAAGAGTCCCTTATGACATTCCGGAGTAGTCTGTGAAGTTATCTGAAAGTGATTGGAAAAAACGGCTTAGCCCGGATCAATACCGAATACTCAGGAATAAGGGAACTGACCCTAGGTTCATGCCTTTTAACATTCCAGATCATACCGAAACACTGGCGTGTATAGGATGTGGAAACCTACTCTTTAGTATTGCTGACAAATATGAGTCGGGTTCAGGATGGCCTAGTTTTACTAAGACCTACAATGAAAACTCGGTTACAGAAGTTATGGATTATTCTCATGACATGGTGCGAGTTGAGGTCGTTTGTGCTGCTTGTGGAGGTCATTTAGGTCATGTATTTGAAGATGGGCCTAAACCATTAGGCAAGCGTTACTGTATTAATGGCTCTGTACTGACAGGTTAAATGGAGGCGCCGGTCGGATTCGAACCGACGTATACAGGATTTGCAGTCCCGGACCTTACCACTTGGCGACGGCGCCGTAAAGTGAATGGAGCGGGTAATGGGATTTGAACCCACGACTTCAACCTTGGCAAGGTTGCACTCTACCACTGAGT
>CAWULW010000085.1:0-3650 GCA_963923615.1 uncultured Holophagaceae bacterium | reverse complement strand
TGACTCAGCTGCTTCGGTTCTCCCCAAAGCTGTTCCTAGAATACGAATATTGCGATAAACATCTTCGAGGGTGTTAAAACGATCGAAGACTAAAATAGGAATTCCTGCCCTTTTAATTTGCTCCACCAGTTCGGGTCTCGAGTAGTTACTAAAGAGGACTAAATCCGGCTTGTACTTAAGAATTTGCTCGGCACTTCCATCCTGAATCTGGGGGAATCTCTGCGCTGCGATGACTACATCTGAATAGGAAGGGTTCTTGGATAAGAAGCTCAGCGCAGCAATTCGATGAGGCTCGCACAGATCAATTAACAATTCATCTGTGCCCACTGTTTGGGATACCACTCTCTGAGGAAGTTCCTGAGATCCAAGTAGGGAGACAAGCAACAAACTTAGGATGATGGGTCGCATAGGGCCCCTTAGAAGAGATATTTAAGACCTAGACTCAGAATGGGGGCTTGTGCGGGGAATCCGTAAAGCTGCTGAGCATTGTTGATAAAATCATATTGGCGAGAGAGCCAATCCTGAAGGCTAATTTGGGGTTGTAATAAGTGTTGTCCACGCAGATAGACTTCTAAGACTGAACTTTGCGACCAGAAAATCCCAAAACTGAGGTCTTGAAATGGGTGTCGATAAGCAGCTAGTTTGGCTGGAAAACCTCCAAAATTATCATAGTGGCTTCCAGAATAATTCCATTGAAGGTGCATTCGAATATCGTTCCATTGTCGATCCACCCCTAGAGAGAGAATATTAAACGGTCGGCGAATCGAGGCACTAGTTATGAACTGTTGTTCCCTAGGAACATCGAGTTGTCGCGCTTCCTGATTTCGATAAGATGCTCTGAGTGTCCAATCATCTCCTCGGTATGTTGCGATGAGTTCTGCGCTTTGAATTCTTAAATTTTCCCCATTGGCATAGTCAAAAGAATTGAGATCAAAGTAGACAAGATTTCGATGGTGTAATCGAGATAATTTAAATTGAAAACTATAGCGATTCCAATCTGTTTCATAGCCCAAGTGAATATACCTACCGTTTTCTTTATCTAATTTGGTATAACCGATGGGATTGTATCCAGGGCTACTCGGATCGAGCATGGTTTGAGCATGATAGAGACTACTCGTCAGGGGAGCTAGATTAAATCCTGTGCCTAGTGATATGAACCATTTTTCTTTTTGGCCGATCCAATTTTCTACAGGAATATAGGTAGCCCCTACACGCCAGGTAAAAGCACGGATCGACAAAGGCTCGATGGTAAAGCCCGAGGAAGCCGTTTCGAAGCTTTGCTGATCCCGGTCTTCTCGCCAAGTCGCAATGAAACGTAGGGGCTGAGAAACTTGCCAATGAGCCTCGACGGCATTCGATAAATGACGGGCAGTACCATAATCCACTCCGACTGGATAAGCGGGTGTCTCGGCTTCTTCTTGGAATAATTCAAGACGATAAGTAACAGATAGATTTTGTAATAGTGGCCAGCGGATCTTCAAACCGCCCTCGAGTCGTTGGCTTTCATAGGGATCATAGCCTACGTTGTCGTATTGAGGTTCCAATCTGGATTGAGACGAAGACCCAATATGAAGAGTGAGAGGAATCGTATTGGATACCACGGTTTCATAGCGTAAGCTTCCTTGCTCGTTTCGAAGTTGAAAGTTTCGACTCGCATCATAGTCGGATGAAGGACGAGCGCCTGGAGCTAGCTCAACCCTGACATATGGTATGGGCACTCCTTGATAAAAGTTTCGATAGTCAAAATAAAAAGCGTGGTGATTAAAGACTTGACTCAACCCCAATTGCGTACCAATACTTCGATAATCTTGAATAGATGGGGTGGGTAAAGCTTCACGGTTTGCATCGACGGAACTTCGAAGCCATCCATCTTTCCATTGGGTGCGAAAGGAAGCACGAAGATGTTGATAAGCCTGATTGCCCACTGTCACATCTAAACTGCCTCTCTCTTCTTCAAGAGGAGATGTATCCGTATAGAGTGCAATGACGCCCCCCATCGCACCTGAACCTACGAGTGTGGAAGCGTTACTCTCGATAATTTCAATACGGGCAATACCCACCAAAGAAATACTATTAGGATTGACGGACCCTAATCCCGAGGCGTCATTAATGCGCATCCCGTTCAGCAAAACAGTAATGTCTTCTGGTCGACTGCCTCCGATACGCAAGGTAGCAGCGGACCCCGGTCCTCCTGTGGATAAAACCTGGCCAGGAACTGCAGAAACCAATAACTCCCCCAACGTTTTGGCTCCAGATCGCTCAATATCGATTTTAGTAAGGATACGAACATGATTAGGCGTTTTTTGGAGATCGATCTTTTCAAATTCAGCAGTCACCGAAACAGTTGCCGAAAGTCCCTTCTGGGATAGACGCTCAAATACAACGGACTCCTGGCTTCTAAGCGACAGTGCTAAGAGCAAAGAAAAGGAAAAGATTTTCACTTCATGCCTCCACGCATGAAGCCAAGTTAGGATTCGGGATTTAATTCAAATGATCCGAGCCCCCCGGCTAGGTTACATGATGTTGACGACCGGTCTCCGGACTTGCACACGACAGGAAAGGATCCTCACTAGGTCTTCCCGAGCCAAGCTCAGTGACCTCATGTTTAAGTCTCATGAATTTAGAATTCATGGTGCTTACCGTTGCGGGGCAGTGCTGGATTTTCACCAGCTTCCCGACATCGAAAACGTTATTTAATTGTCAGTTATCTACCTTGAGGGTTCAGCATATAAAATGCAAGTTTATTTTCAATCTATCTGTACCTTTTGCTTAAGGGCCTGAATGGCTAACCCCCGATGACTAATACGGTTTTTGTCCTCCTCTTTCATTTCACCAAAGGTTTTGTCCCATGAAGATGGTTGAAAGATGGGGTCATAACCAAAACCTTGATGACCTCTCGGAGTCGTAACCAGTGAGCCTTCAGAGACACCTGAAAATATTTTTATCTCTTGGTCAGGTTGCCACCAAGCCAATATACATACATATCGAGCCGATCTTAGATCATGGGCGCGTAGTAACGATAAGAGCCTGAGGTTTTTTTCATGGGGGCTTAGACCTATTCCAAAATGCGCTGTCAAAACTCCCGGAGCTCCCCAAAGCGCATCCACACATAATCCCGAATCATCTGATAGAATTCCATCGACACACAAGGCGGACTGCTGCTCATACCAAGCCCGGGCCGCCTCGAGTTTTTGTCGGGCATTTTCTTCAAAATACGTTCCGGTCTCAGGTAAAGCATCCACCGTGGGTGGGAGCGTTTGCCATTGAACTTCCGGCAGAAGAGTTTCAAATTCTTTTAATTTTCCACTATTGCGTGAGGCCAATAAAATTCGAGTCATCCCAATGCCTCATGGAACCATTTCTCGGCTCTCTCTGGGCTTATCTCACCTCGAAATAACATACGTCCATCTTTAAAAATGGTGATGGCTACATCCTCTTCTTGGCCCTGAATAAAAAGCGGGGTGAGTTTCCAATCGGAAGTTCCTCGGGATTTGAGTGAAGTAGCTAGGGAGAGGAGATCGAGGTTGCGGATCGGATTGACCCTTAGCTGCACCCCAGGAGTACCGCATAACGTACTGGTTCTTAATTGCCAGGGTGTATCAAGAAATTCTGTGATACCCGCTTGACAGAATCGACACCGAGCATCCGGA
>CAWULW010000084.1:0-3669 GCA_963923615.1 uncultured Holophagaceae bacterium | reverse complement strand
CCTTACCTATCTCTGTCCCGAGCGCCTGATTGTGGTGGGAGACACTAAGCAAGCCATCTACAGTTTTCGAGGGGGAGATTCCACCTTGCTGAGAAATAAAATCCAACAAGCTCCCCCAGGACAGGCTTATTCCTTGCTCACCAACTATCGATCGCGTGCACCGATCGTCGGACTAGCTAATTTCATCGTCCGAAATCTGTTTCCTAGGATTTTGCCCAACTATAGAAACTTTGATGACGATCAACGAGCAGCGCATCCCGATCATTTACAGGGAACCACTTTGGGAATGACCCTCGTAAAGCCTGAGAAAAATCAGGGCTATGATTTAACCCCCGCTTTTGACTGGATTACTGCTTTGGCACGTGAGGAAGGTTGGCAGGAAGCGGGATTTGGGCCTACCGCCGATAAGGTTAAGCCCACTCGGGCTCTTTTGATTGCTCGACGGACGAACGTACACAAATTAATGCGTCACTTACGCGAACGGGGTATCGAAGCCATGCTTCGCACCAACGAGGGTCGTTTGGAGAGTCCTGGCGTACGACTCATGAACGCCCTGCTCGGATTTTTTGCGGAACCTGGAGAGCCGCGCCATCTCTTTACTCTCCTGCGTAGTCCGTGGATCGGCATGACTGATCACGATTTGCTCCAGGCCGCTCGCCTGTGTCAAGAGCAAGGCCATACACAGGGCCTGCAACGACTTCATTATTTGATTGAACAGCCGTCAACTTATTCCGAGGGTCTTCTTTGGTTAGCGTCTCTCGAAGGTCATACCACGGCTCGCCTTCTCTCTGAGGGGTTGATGCGTCATCCCGGAGTTTTAGAGCTCATCAATGCTCTTCAGGTTTTTGGACGCTTGGAAGCTGAGCGAGCACGGCGCAATCTTGAAGAATGGATGACGGCCACCCGAGAACTGAGCGATGCGCCCGCCGTAGCCTACTTCCAAATCCAAGAAACCTATCTAGCTTCTGATAAAGGGGACGCTCTTTTGGATGAAGCCTCTGTTGATTTAATTGTTTCGACGATTCACCAATCGAAAGGGCTCGAGTTTGACAGCGTCATTTTGCCCTTATTTGGAACTCCTCCGAATCGTATTCCGAAGGGAAGTCTCTATTCTTTGAACGACGATCGAGTATTTAAGACAGGGTGGTCTTTAGGCACACTCAACGGAAGTCAATTGCGAAGCGTCAAGTCCCAAACCCGTACCAAAGAATTGGAGGATTCTACCAATCTTTTTTATGTTGCGATCACTCGGGCTAAATCTCGAGTGATGTTAATCCAGAAGGCTCGAGTCAAAAGTAATAAAGAATGGGATGGCGTTCCCGAGCATCGCTGGGAGTTACCGTGGCGCCTGCATGAGCAGCGTGGATCACGAAAGGCTCGCTCCAATGATTGGGCCGTCCTTGGGACAGAAATCAGAGAAGGGGTTTCGGACGTTACAATTTTTGACGATCATGCACCGCTGAACGTTCCGTTAGTGCCTGCTGGCTTCGTTCCGCCTGCTGAACCCTCTCCGGATCATCCGTCCACCGTTGATTATGGGGAGAAAGTTTTTCACGAGTCCACACCGGAAGAGGATCGAGCACGACGACAGGGCCTTGCCCTCCATGAATTGGTCCGCGAACTCCTCCTTGTTTCTCCCGAGGCGCGTTCCGCTTGGCTTCTACCCTATCGCTCTATCCCTTTTTATGACGATATCCTTCCTCAAGCGGAACGGTGTCTTCAGAAACTTCACGACCAAGGTTGGCTCCAATTTCCTCGACGCACCGAGTATCCCCTCGAAGGTACCGCCGTCTCATTAGAAACGGGATTTGCTGATCTGGTCATGTGGGATGCGGATCGTATCCATCCTCAACGAGTGATTGTAGTGGATTACAAACGTAGCATTCCCGATTCTAAACGTGAGGATTATCGAGAACAGGTCCGACGCTACATGCACGGTCTTCATATGCTCCACCCCCAAGCTCAGATTGAGGGCTATCTGTACCACGCTCTAACCGATGCCCTAGAGAGGGTGGTTCACACGGATTAGATTCTTGGCTTTAGCTTCCTTCGCTTTCGCGCTAGACTAATTAACTCAATCGCGGGGTGGAGCAGCCAGGTAGCTCGTCGGGCTCATAACCCGAAGGTCATAGGTTCAAATCCTATCCCCGCTACCAATTTTTTTATTAAAAAACGCGTCTTAATTCTGTCCATTCTGTAGTGTAACTCGGTGTTTTATGTTCACGCTTCATGGACCAATCTCGTTCGTGAGCGAGCCCTACCGATCCTAATCCTAGGGTGCGCGATCCAAAACGTTTATTGATAGTATCCATAAGTGTAATGAGATTCTTTCCTACGGGAGAGCATTCCCATAAAGGTATGGACTGACGATGTTTGGGAGTTAAGTCGATAAGATGAATTCCAGCCTTAACATATCGAAATCCAGATCGATAAATCTGCCGCATACCTTGGGTAGCCGCTTGTAAAAGTACGCGCGTATCATCTGAGGGTATCTCGAGGCTTACAATGACACTCGGATAATATTGAGGGTCACGAGGGCGATGACGATTCGTCATGATAAATACTTGAATGGCCCGAGCGACCGATCCTTGCGCACGTAATTTTTCTGATCCACGCGTGACATGGAGCGTGATCGCTTCCATGAGGTGTTCCAATTGGGTCACGGAATTTCCAAAAGATCGAGAGGATGTAATATGTTTTTTGTCCTGGGGAGTTTCTTCAAATCCAAAACAAGACGTCCCTCGTAACTCCCAAATCGTACGGGCTAGATTCACCCCAAAATGCTGGCGAGCTAGTTCGGGTGACCAGCGACGGAGATCGTCAATGGTATGGATACCTAAACTAGCGAGGCGTTCAGCATAACGAGCTCCGACGCCCCAGACATCTCGAACGGGAAAGGCTTGGGTTATCGAGGTAGGCACATCGTTACCCGAGTTTACAAAACAAACACCCTGCCGTTGTACGTGTTTCTTCGCTGCATGATTAGCAAGTTTAGCGAGAGTTTTAGTTGGACCGATTCCCACACAGACCGGCAAACCAATCCATTGCTGAATCGTGTTCCGAATATCACGACCCAGGGCGATGATGGAGGATTCAGGTACATCTCCCACGGCGAGAAAGCATTCATCAATCGAGTAGATTTCTTGTACAGGACTAAAATGACGTAGCGTAGTCATGAAGCGATGACTCATGTCACCGTAAAGATCATAATTCGAACTCAGGGCTACAACATGATGAGTCTTAGCGAGATCTCGAATCTTAAACCAAGGGATACCCATGGGAATGCCAAGCGCCTTCACCTCGGAACTTCGGGAGATTACACAGCCATCATTATTGCTAAGAACGACCATGGGTGTTCGCTCTAAATCAGGCCGAAAGACCCGTTCGCAGGAAACATACATGTTATTCACATCGATAAGTGCGATGAGGCGATGAGAGGTCTTCATACTTTGTGTAGGACGCGCGTGACCACACCCCAAATAGTAATTTCTTGGGCTTGGTCCACAAGGATCTCCGGATAGTCTGGGTTTTCTGAAACTAGGCGAATGGCAGGTCCTGATTTGATCAGACGCTTGCAGGTTAGCTCATTATCAACGACTGCAATAACAACATGACCGTTCTGGGGTTCTAAGGATCGATCAACAATCAGTTCATCTCCGTCATGAATGC
>CAWULW010000083.1:0-3844 GCA_963923615.1 uncultured Holophagaceae bacterium | reverse complement strand
GGGGATATCTTCGCGCAATCCGCCGATTCGGAACGCGGTCGTCGTCAGTCGGGCCCCGCAGAAAGACTCAAAACAATTCAGAATTTCTTCGCGCTCTCGGAACGCGTAGAGAAAGACCGTCATGGCACCAATATCGAGAGCATGCGTCCCAAGCCAAAGGAGATGCGAGCTGATGCGATTAAGTTCTGTCATCATCGTTCGGATGTAATGAGCACGTCGAGGTACCTGAATACCAAATAATTTTTCAACGGACTCTGCCCAGCCTAAGTTGTTACTGACCGAGGCAACATAGTCCATTCGATCAGTCCACACTTGACCTTGGAAAAAAGTTTTATTCTCACAAATTTTTTCTACCCCACGGTGGAGATAACCAATCACGGGGGTACATTTGACAATGGTTTCACCATCTAGACGAAGCTTCACGCGAAGCACGCCATGAGTCGACGGATGCTGAGGTCCCAGATTGATTTCTAATTCCTCGTTTTTAAACACCGATCAAACTCCTAGTTGGCTTCAGGTTTTTTAAGATTGATACTGAGATTTCCCGCTTTCTCTAGCGAGCGACGCATGAGCACTCCGGATCGATCCTCCCGGAAATCAATTTCTCGTTGTCCAAGGCCGAGTGTGGGATATTCTTTCCGCAAAGGAAATCCTTCCCAATCTTCGGGACAAAGAATGCGGGTTAAATCAGGATGATTCGTAAAGCGAATGCCAAACATATCAAAGATCTCCCGTTCGAGCCAGTTTGCGCCGGGATAGATCGATACCGCGCTCGCTACTTCATACCCATCAGGTATCAGGATACGGAGACGTAAACGTCGCTGTCGGGAGAGGCTGGTCAAATGGTATACCAACGAGAATTTAAATGTGTCCGCAGCCGGATAATGCGTCGCTGTTTCATCAGCGAGCATTTCGAACTTTAGTGCAGGATCATTTTTACACAACGCTAAGGCTTCTAGAATGGAATCGGGGTGAACTTGGCAAACCAATTCGCCAGATTGCTGAAAGATTTCCTCTACCGCCGAACCTAATGCTTGCTGAAGATAGAGGAGTTCGGGTGCCTCTGCAGGAACAGGGGTCGGCGCAATCACATCGTGGTCCTCTTTTTTGGGAGCGGAGCGAACCGGGGCTTTGGGAGCCTCTTTCCCTTCAGATAGGGCCTTGGCCTTATTGGTTTCGTAATCGGCAAGTTGCTTTTGCCATTTCGCTTCATCGGCTACTTTTTGAGCCTCTTGTTCCATACGGTAGGTATGGAGACTAGGAAGCGGAACCGTTTTCGGCATCACAATCGCCCGATTGGGCGCGGTAGTAATATTCCAAACGAAAGCTGGATGGGCGTCGGAGCTTACGCCATGCGAAGACTCGACTTTTTTATCAACTTTAGGAGCATCTCCATGAACTTGATACTTGATGACGTCGACTGGACATCCCGCGGAGGCAGACATAATTTTTTCGATTAGCGATTCTCCCAGCGCTTCTTTGATTTTGGATTTTTCAACCCGATTTTCATTTTCTTTTCCATCCAGCCTAACTTCGGCTTTGATGTGACAGCTATCGGCGGTGACATGAAACACTTCGGGACACTCCGCTTCGCAAGCGTTACATACAATACATCCCTCATCGATCCACACTTCGGTGATGCGCGGTTTCGAAGAAGAAGAGGGAGTATTTTCGGAAGCGGCGGGGCTGGGGATCGGAGCTGGAGTGGGGTCCACCATAGGAGCAGGAGGTGCAACCACCTCGGCGACGGCTTCGACCGGTGCGGGAACGACAGGCGAGGGAGAGGGTTCAAGATTAGCGACCTGTTCATACTGAATGACGTTGACAGGACAGGCAGCTGCAGCCGCTACGATACTGTTTTCCAGAGTGGACTGAAGTGCTGTTTGAAGGGGGGATCGAGCAGATCGGTTCTCATCCTCAGTGCCATCTTGGCGCGCGTCGGATTTGATATGACAACTGTCGGCCGTGACATGAAACACATCGGGGCATTCGGCCTCGCAGGCGTTACAGACAATACAACCTTCTTCAATCCAAACCTTGGTAATGGACATCGATTAGCCTACAGATTCAAAAATTTCAGCATAGCGATCTGACATACTCGACGTCATAATTTTGTCTTGGAGTTTCAAAAAGCCATAAATTAAGCTCTCCGGACGAGGAGGGCAACCAGGAATAAAGACATCCACCGGAACGATTTTGTCGACGCCTTGGATGGTGTGATAACTATCAAAGGGACCTCCGGCAGTGGCACAAGATCCCATTGCAATGACCCATTTGGGTTCGGGCATTTGATCATAGAGCTTTTTAATCACTGGAGCCATCTTATAGGTCACTGTTCCGGCCACAATCATTAGGTCGGATTGCCGAGGCGTAGCTCGAAAAATCCCTGCACCAAATCGATCAAAGTCAAAACGACTCGCTCCTGCTGCCATCATTTCAATGGCGCAGCACGCAAGACCGAAGGTCATGGGCCAAACCGATGAAGCCCGAGCCCAATTCACGACCTTTTCCACTTTGGTAGTGATTAAGATATGTTCGAGTGACGAGGGCTGATTCAGAATGACAGACATGAACTTACTCCCAATTCAGGGCGCCTTTGGACCAGATATAGGCGTACCCGATTAATAGTAAAAATAGAAAAAATCCCATCTCCACTAACCCAAAAATCCAAAGCTCTTTTAACTGAAGAGCCCAGGGTAAAAGAAAAACTGTTTCCACATCAAAAATCAAAAACAACACAGCCACCAAATAATACCGGACACTAAATTTTTCCCGCGCATCGCTCGTGGCGGTAATGCCACACTCGTAGGTGGAGTGTTTAGACGCACTGTAGAAACTGGGTCGAATCAAACGGGAGAGACTCCACACCAATGCAGGTAACGTTAGCGATATCGCAATTAGCAACAAAATAGGTGCATAGCCTTGCATGGGATCTCCGCTCCCTTATATTGTGGGGTTTTGGCAGCGCTTGGGTCAATCATCTAAACGAGGGATAATGAGATCTGGACCTCGTGGATCTGGTCCTCTTTATGCACATAAAAAGAAACGGTCACAGCTATGAATCCATTCCCTAAAAAAAGTGCACCTCAGCCCATACAGCCCGAATCCTCTAAGGATTCAGCATTGAAATATATGGGTTTATACCCCGAACTTGATCTCAAAACTGAGTCGGTGGATTACGCCCTCTTTAAGTCGATTTCGCTCGATTTAATGGTGAAGTATCAGTTTGTACCCGTTCAGATAGTTGAGGGGAAATTGATCTTGGCAATGGTCGATCCTTTAGATGTCCTCGTGCAGGACATCCTGAGCTTGGAGTTGGGCCGTCCTCTCGCTTTTGCCGGAGCCCCCGCTCAACAAATCCAAGAAGTTCTCAAGAAATCCGAGAGTGGCCAAAAAATTCTCGACGAAGCGGGGGAAGCTTTGAATGTTCAAGTTCTTCGCGAAGAGGATATTGACGAAGAAGTTTTGGATTTTGAAAAGTTAACTGATCGCGATGAAGCGCCTATTGTTCGCTTGGTCGACACCACAATTTTTAATGCGCTCCAACGACGTGCGAGTGATATTCATCTAGAGACTTCCGCGACTCATATTCAAATTAAATATCGAATTGACGGAAGTCTGTATCCGGCATCTGATCGGATTGATCGACGATTTGCTCCGGCCATTATTTCCCGCATCAAAGTCATGTCTGAACTCGATATTTCTGAAAAGCGCCAACCGCAAGATGGGCGATTTAAATTGAGGGTCCGGGGCCGAGCCATCGATTTTCGTGTATCCATCATGCCCACCATTCATGGGGCTGTCTCTTATACACATCTCCGAGCCCACGAGACGTAGAGGAATC
>CAWULW010000082.1:0-3875 GCA_963923615.1 uncultured Holophagaceae bacterium | reverse complement strand
CCCTTCATGAAATAACGGATCAGCCCTTTCGCCGTTTTATCAGGGAGATCGGTGGACCCAGTTTGGTTGTGAGCGAAATGATTAGTTCTGAGGCTCTGATTCGAAAAGCACGAAAAGCCGAACGAATGATGGCTGGCTCTGAAGATAGACCCCTCTCGGTGCAAATCGCAGGAAGTTCACCCGAGGTTTTAGAATCAGCGGCTCAGATATGTCAGGCCTCGGGTGCAAATTTTGTTGATTTAAATATGGGTTGTCCAGCTAGTAACGTAACAAGTGGGGGGGCCGGATCAGCCCTTCTTAAAGATATCAAATTAGCCGAGCAATGCCTCAAGGCTATGATCAGATCAGTTTCCGTACCTGTCACAGTGAAGATGCGAGCTGGGTGGGATCAATCACAAAAAGATCGATCTGAATTTATTGATTTTCTAAAAATGTTCGATGCCGTAGGTGTTCAAGCAGTCGCTATTCACCCAAGAACGAAAGCGCAGCAATATGATGGCTCAGCAGATTGGTCGATCATTCGGACTGCTGTGGAATCACAACCCTCTTTTCCCATCATTGGCAACGGCGACGTGCTTACTCCGGAAGATGCTTATCGAATGCATCAACAGACAGGTTGTCATGCGGTTATGATCGGTCGCGGAGCCCTGTATAACCCATTTATTTTCCAGCAAATCTTAGATCCAACGCTGGTTGTAACTTCCGAGATGAAGATAGAGGCCATGACTCGCTTTCTTCAGATCCTCATGGAACTCTTGGAACCGAGAGAGGCACTCCATAAGATTAAAAAGATTGGTTCATGGTTCACAAAGGGTTTGCCTGGAGGAGTCAAGTTTAGACAAAAATTAAATCAGTGTCATGATGCTAATGAATTAATACATGATATCGAAGAGTTAAAACATAGCCCTTCGCTTCAATCTTAATTACCTTTAAGTCCTAGAATGGGGCAGGTAGCTCCCGGCAATATTTCTGATGTTTGCCAAAATTCATGAAGATCCTTGGTGGCTAGACGAGCCGCTTCTTTGGCCTTGATGCCAAGGAGTCGATAAGCCAGCCAAGAAGAGGATAAGAAGCACCCCGTACCCCTAGGTTTTATCCGTTTTCGTTCATGGGATGCGATGACTTGGCATTCGTCATGGGTTATCCAGTAATCACTGACCTGAGGGCCCTCTCTGTGCCCTCCTTTCAGCCAAACATATGAAAATCCTTGGTCGAAAAGCGGTTTTGACAAAAGGCTGAGCTCATCGGGGTTCATCATGTTTGAAGAGCGTGTAAGATTTCTAAATTCGTCCCAATTCGGACTGATTACCCACTCGCCCTTCAAAGGTCGGGCTGCGCCAATATATTCAGCCATCTTGACCAGTGAATTACTTGTGTGAAAACTAATACCGCGAGAAGGTCTTAAGACTGGATCCCAAATTAAAAAAGCAGGAGGTGATTCCTTGAGTTTTTCGGTTAAGGAGAATAACTCTTCGTGGGAAAGCGCAAAAAGCCCAAGTTTGGCCCCCCAAATTTTAGGCAAGGTAGGGACTAGTTTTGAAAAAACCATCGATGGAGGAGTGGAAGGACGTTTAATTTCAAAGCACTCATCACTACTCTGAACAGTTTCGGAGGTTAGTACTGCCATAACATGGAGGGGGTGATGATGAAGCGTGGCGAGATCCCTGACTAGTCCAGCACCTCCCGAGGGGTCTAGACCGCTAAAGCACAGGGCCATAGGTTTGTACATCGTCATAGATCTATAGTATTGTGACTGCTTCTTTGTACACTTTTTTAATGACCTATCCTTACCTGGCTTCCGTTTCGTACGTCGGAACACAGTATTTTGGCTTTCAAATTCAATCGACCCTTCCGACAATTCAGGGAATGATTTGGCAAGCTCTTAGAAATCTAGAACCCACTATCGGGCTCCCAGCTGGTGCAAGTCGAACCGATGCTGGGGTTCATGCTCTAGATCAAAAAATATTCTTTAGGACCGAGCGGGTCTGGGATCCGGTCATTTTGCGAAAAGCCATACAAGCTTATCTTCCAGACGATATCCAAATGAATAGTGTTCATACCGCAGCAGATCTTGTCTTTCGTAAATCTGTGATTGCGAAACACTATTCCTATCGGTTGTCGTTTGGCCTTAAGAGAAATCCGCTAGAAAACTTTTGTCGATGGCATATTCCCGGATCATTTCAATTCGATATCAATCATATCAATGAAGCTCTCAAGTGCTTTTGGGGGACCCATGATTTTAGTTCTTTTCGAGCCTCCGAATGTGTGGCCCCTTCGCCACTAAAGACGCTTTATCGCTTTGAGATTGTAGAGGACGATTCAGGGTATCGTGTCCATTTTTATGGAAATCAATTCCTAATGCACCAAGTTAGAATCTTGACAGGTACACTAGTTGAATTTATTAAAAATAAACTGAGCGCGGAAGATCTCCGTATTATCCTTGCTCATAAAGATCGAACCCAAGCTGGACCTACGGCACCCCCCCATGGTCTAACTTTAGAAAAAATATGGCTTGATCCAGCTACAGGTCTTAGTGAACCATTTGAAATTAATTAAATTTGGTACGCCCTTGAATCGACTGACTCAAGGTAAGTTCATCGGCGTATTCAATATCGCTTCCAAAGGGTAGCCCAAGGGCAATGCGGCTCACTTGTAAGCGCATGGGCTTTAGGGTCTTGAGTAGCCATGATGCAGTTGCTTCTCCATCTACGGTAGGGTTAGTGGCAACAATAATTTCTTGATAGGTATGATCCACTAATCGCGCTTCTAGTTCTTTGATCCTGAGGTGTTGTGGTCCAATTCCTTTTAAGGGTGAAATAAGTCCTCCAAGAGCATGATAGTGCCCTTTGTATTTGTCAGATTTTTCAATAGCTAAGATGTTGGATGCCTCAGCTACGATGAGCAGCAAAGATGCGTCTCTTTTGTTATCGGAACAAATCGAACAAATTTTTTGATCCGAAAAGCCTCCGCAAAGACTGCAAAAACATAGTTTCTGAGATGCCTCGCTGAGCACAGATCCAAGTCGGCTCATGGAGGTAGCCCCGTCTTTTAAAAGAGAAATGACCATTCGTTGGGCTGATTTACGACCAACACCCGGAAGGGACTGGAGAGCCTCGACAACGGACTCGAGCGCATGGGGTAATTTCATAGTGAGCAGTAGCCTATAAGTGGACAGTGAGCCTGTTTGAAAGTCTATAGTGTATAAATCAATTTTGAAAATGTTTAAAGGTATGGTCTAAAACTTTCTGACCGTATATATCGACTACATGAGGCCCTTGGGGAGCCTCTACTTGTGCTATTTGTTCAAAAGGGAAAGAAAAATGGGTATTCAATTCCTCCAAGGTCATGGGAGTGGAAAATAATCGAACATAGTCCTCACCTCCATGAAGTTCTGAATCAGTGAAGGGCCGAGTTAGGCGAATGGTTTTTTTATTTATTTCTGCCAACGCCACTAAATCCTTCGACAGTCCATCTGAGACATCCATGCAGGCGTGTATGTGAGGGAGTTTGGATAATGCCGGACCAAGGCCTAGGTTAATTTGAGGATCTAAATGCTGTGCAATGACCGGACTAGTAGATTCTGGATTCCACCTTTCACCCGAACGAAGTGCGTTAAGTCCTTGGTCACTTAATCCTAGGGGACCATCGATGTAAATGTAATCACCAATTTGAACTCCTAGGCGGGTTAAATGTCGATTAGCATAACCCCAAACGGTAGCTGTCAAATGGAGACCCTGCAAACTTCCAAAAGTATCGCCTCCGATAACCTTAAGAGAGTGCTGACGAGCGCAGTCACCAAGACTTTTAAGAAAACTATCAATCCAATGTTCTTCTATTGTCGGAGGTAACCCAAAATTGAAGGTAAATGCATATGG
>CAWULW010000081.1:0-4009 GCA_963923615.1 uncultured Holophagaceae bacterium | reverse complement strand
GTTAGCCGCTGCCTTTGGCTTAAAATTCAAATTTGAAAGCCCTACCGATCGATTATCTCAGGACGAAAGAAGCAATCCTCAGCTTATTGAACGTTCTAGAGTTTATACAGGCCTCAGATTTCAAGGCGAAGCATCAGGGGGGAGCAATATTATCAGTTCCGTGACACCTGGCGGACCTGCCGATCAAGCAGGACTATCTGTTGGCTATGAGATTCTCTTCGTTAATGGGTGGAGAACCCTCAACGGAGGTGAGGTTCAAAAGCGTATTGCGGATGTCCGGGTGGGTGAAAGTGTCAAAATCGTAGCGGCTCACCGAGGGCGTCAAAAGGAAGTGACGTTGGTTGTCTCGGAAAATCCCTTAAAAAGCCTTAGATTAGAGCTTGATAAACATGCACCTATTGAAGCACAAAAAAACTTTTCAAACTGGTCAGGCGATCCTTTCTCTCCGTAATGATCTCGCGCGCGGAATCGGACTTAATTCATTGGGATCTTACCCACAATTCGGGTCTGAAAACCTGGGCGGGAATTGATGAAGTCGGACGGGGGTGTTTAGCAGGGCCTGTGGTTGCATGTTGTGTTGTGTTAAACCATGAAATACTTCATTCTAATTTCGATATTTTTAGACAAGTACGCGATAGCAAAAAAATTTCTCCAAGTAAAAGGGAACGGCTTGCTAGCCAACTAGCCAATATTCTTCCTGCCATTGGATATGGGGTCGTAGACTGTATTGGAATCGACCGAGATAACATCCTTCAATCGTCACTGAACGCTATGCGCCAAGCAGTTGAACAGATTGAGTTACCCGTGAGTCTTTTTTATATTGATGGCATATTTTCGCCTGGACTCAATCAAGCTGAAGTCCTGGTAGTTAAGGGTGACAATAAGAGTTGTGCAATTGCAGCTGCCAGTATTTTAGCCAAGGTACACCGTGATAACCTCATGTTGGACTTGGCAGCACAATACCCTAACTATCACTTTGATAAAAACAAGGGGTATGGAACTCGAGATCACCTCAAATCACTCGATCTTTATGGAGCTTGCCCGATTCATCGATTAACCTTCGAGCCGGTCCGAACTCGTCTCCTCGAGGATTTAAAAATATTTCATGAGACTCGCGACAAACTTTGCGCCACGCAAAATGAAATTGATTTAACGAGATGGTTTCAAGAAGTTTTCAAAATAAACTATGGAAAAATCAATATGGAACACGTCGAAGATCTCAGACATCTCTATCTACAGCGTCTCGTTTCCTTTCAAAAGGGAGCCAGTTAATGATAGGACCAGACATTGTCATCGCATTGATTGATAATGGCGATGGTCGTTATTTGTTTCAAAAGCGCCATTCACTTAATTTAGTGATGCCTAATTTTTGGGAATTACCGGGCGGAAAAAGAGAAAAAAATGAAACCCAACTCGAGGCGCTCGAAAGAGAGATTACGGAAGAGATTGGAGTGTCAGGTTTATCTTGGGGCATAGCACCTCAGTCACTAGAACCATACTTAAAAACACAGCCGCTTTGTCGCCTTTACTCTGCCCGCTTTGAGGGAGTAATTACCACTTCACTCTCTTGGGGTTGGTTTTCAGCAAGGGAGTCCTTACAACTTGAACTTCCTAAACTCACCCGAGAGTTGGTCTCAAATTTAATTGTGTCGACATGATTTTGCCTTATCTTCAATGAATGAGTAACATAACCGTATGCGTCATATTCTTTTATGTCTTAGTTTTCTATCGACCCTCCTGATTCATGCACAAGTGCCAACGGAGGTTACGCTCCAAGCCAGTGCAACTACAAAAGTGGTTCTTTATATCAATAATCCCCAGTTTGTGGGGTCACGTATGGATCGGGTGGTTGAAGATTTCTCCTCAACCCTTAAAAAAGATCTTCAGAATTCTGGAGTATTTCTACTCTCCTCCTCTCCGCAGGTCGATAAAAAAAATATGAAAGAGCAAGGCATTGATTGGTTACTCAGTTATCTTCTTGTTGAAACAAAATCTGGGTATGAATTAAAAGCCGAAGTCACGGATGCAGGAAGTCTCAAGATTGTACACGAAGGAAATTATCAGTTCGGTCCATTAGCCATCCATAATTACGCACATATTTTGGCAGATGATATGGTGATGTGGCTTACAGGCGAAAGAGGAAGCGCTTTCTCTAAAATCACTTTCGCCCGTCAAATAAAACCTGGAGTGAAAGAGATTTTTCAAATGGACTCAGATGGAGAGAACATCTCCCAGTTAACCCAGTGGGGTAGCCTCACCATTGCCCCTTCTGTAGCCCAGGACGGCCGCTTACTATACGTAACCTACAAGAGTGGAGTGCCCGAAATATGGGGACAAAGATCAACGGGGGGTACGCATGAAAGAATATTTCCCAATAACCCTAAGGACCGCATTGCTTTCTGCTCATCGCCAGTATGGGCCCCAGATGGTAAGCGATTTGCTTTTGTAATAGGAGATGCTCAGGGACGAAGCGATATTGCGGTCTTCGATTTGAATACACTAAAGGTCCGAAAATTAACTTTCAATGAAGGCATCAACACGGAGCCCACGTGGAACCCAAGCGGAACCCAACTTGCATTCACCTCCAATCGAGGAGGTGGCCCACAGCTTTTTCTTATGCAAGATGATGGGACTAATGTCAGGCAATTAACTTTCGATGGCACTTATAATGCTTCTCCCAGTTGGAGTCCCTTGGGAAACATGATTGCTTTCGTCTCGCGCTTTGAAAGTAAATTTGATCTTTTTATCTTTAAGCTTTCGGATGGAAAATCGTATCAAATTACGACAAGCGTCAGTTCGAGCGAATCGCCATCTTGGTCTCCAGATGGAAGAAACCTTGTTTTTATTGGCTCGAAGAGCTCGGGTGGGCTACTCTACCGATCGGATCTTTCAGGTGCTATAGTCTTACCGGTGAGCAACTTGGGGCTCTGCCAAAGCCCAGTTTGGTCCACTAAGAATTAAGGTTTTTTCATCGCCTTATTTTGGGTAAAACCAATGACAACAAAAGGAATTTGGAGTATGATTTTTCCAAAGGAGATTCTAATGTCATTTACCCGTTTGGCTTGCAGTGTGGTGTTTTCCTCTATTCTTCTTCAGTTGGCCTGTAATAAGCCCACCGCAGTCCCCGTAGCAGACGCTAGTAATGTCGCACCCGTAGTAGACATGAAAGCAGCTCAAGAAGCTGAAATGAAACTTAAAATGGAAGATGAAGCCAAACAGAAATCCGAACGAGATTTTCAAGACGCCAAATCTAAGGCTATGGCTAGTATTTATTTCGATTTAGATCGGGCTACTATTCGAGAAGAGGATAAATCTTCACTTCAATTCCTTGCGAATTTTCTCAGAACCTATCCACAAATCAAAGTCCAGATTAGCGGTCATGCTGACGAGCGAGGTACCAACGAATATAACCTTGCCTTAGGAAATAAGCGCGCTTCGGCCACGGTCACCTATCTTAAGGGATTGGGAATTGATGAGTCTCGTTTGCAGTCCATTAGTTTTGGTAAAGAAAAGCCCATTTGTAACGAGAGTAACGAAGCCTGTTGGTCACGAAATCGACGAGCTGAGTTTACTCCAATCAACTAAAACATCAGGTTTGATCCCAAGGGATTAGCCATGCGCAAAATGATTATTTCAGTAGTCCTGGTCGGATTATCCGCGCTAGGTTGCGATTCATCCGAGCAATTAGTTCGAGTGGAGCGCGAGGTTAGTGATCTTAAAATAGAAATATTCAAGTTGCGTCGGCAAATGGAGGACACCCAAGATGTTGCTCGGAATGAGCAGAAATCCGATCAGGACTTCCGAATCGAAGGTCGAAAATTTCAAGCCGATCTCCAGTCGACCCTCTCAGATCTTACAGAAGCAACCAAAACACTAAATACCCGACTCTCGGCACCTTCTCGGAACAAATCCCTTCCATTGCCTGAAGATAAACCCACTAGTGACTCCGCTCCGATGGAAGGTAGTGAGAAGCCCTCTGTGGTAACTGTCTCTTATACACATCTCCGAG
>CAWULW010000080.1:0-4215 GCA_963923615.1 uncultured Holophagaceae bacterium | reverse complement strand
CGTCTCGTGGGCTCGGAGATGTGTATAAGAGACAGCACCTCTCTGCCCTCTCAGTGGGACATCAAAGTCAAAGGATCGAGTCCCCCACCCTCCGATCACGATTTACTCCTCGCCCACACCGTCGCTCGGTCCGTCAAATCGAATGCCATTGTGTTAGTCAAAGACCGCCAAACTGTGGGAATCGGTGCGGGACAAATGAGTCGCGTGGAAGCGGTACGGATCGCCTGTGAGAAAGCAGGTGATCGTGCACAGGGGAGTCTGCTCGGAAGCGATGCGTTCTTTCCCTTTGCCGATGGATTGGAATGGGCGGCTTCCCAAGGGGTTCAAGCATTTATTCACCCCGGAGGTTCGGTCCGAGATGAGGAGGTCATTCAGGCGGCTCGGCGCTTGGGAGTCTGGCTATTTGCGACGGGTATTCGGCATTTTCGTCATTAGGTTATACAGTTAATAGAGTGATGAAAACCTCTGAGATCCGACAGAAATTTATCCAATATTTTGTGACTCACGGCCATCGAGTCGTCCGTTCGAGCCCTGTGATCGGTCCGGCCAATGATCCCACCGTACTGTGGACGAACTCGGGCATGATCCAATTTAAAGATGTCTTTGTAGGCCGAGAAGAGCGACCCTATCGTCGGGCTACGAGTAGTCAGAAATGCCTCCGAGCAGGGGGAAAGCATAACGATCTAGATCAGGTAGGCTTTACGGCGCGACATCATACTTTTTTTGAAATGCTGGGCAATTTCAGCTTTGGTGATTACTTCAAACAAGACGCCATTCACTACGCGTGGGATTTTCTTACGGGTTCCCCCCAGGAAGGCAAACTCGGTCTTCAGGCGAAGGATCTCTGGGTCACCGTCTTCGGCGGAGAAGATGGGATCCCCGCAGACGAAGAGGCGATAGCGTTATGGATCAAAGCGGGAGTGAAACCTGAACGAATTTTGAAATTTGGAAAAAAAGATAATTTCTGGCAAATGGGCGATACGGGACCCTGTGGTCCATGCTCGGAAGTCCATTTTGATCGCGGGTCATCCTATCCAGGAGATGCACAACCGAATGGCGAAGGTGACCGAGTAATGGAGATCTGGAACCTCGTCTTCATGCAATACAACCGCCAAGGACCGGGCGAACTAACCCCTCTTCCCCGACCTAGTATCGATACGGGTATGGGTCTAGAACGCATTGCCTCGGTCCTTCAAAACAAAGATTCCAACTATGAAATCGATTTATTTGAACCTATCTTCAAGGCGATTTGGACTCTCTCAACCCTAGCACCGTCCGAACGCCACGAACCTACTGCGAGAACCGCTAGTCAAGTGATTGCCGATCACATTCGTGCAGCGACATTTATGATCGCCGATGGCGTTATTCCTTCCAACGAAGGTCGAGGGTATGTCTTGCGAAAAATTATTCGCCGAGCCCTTCGCTTTGGCAAGCGCTTAGGGATGCCCTCAGGCTTTTTTGCTCAACTTCCTGGGGCCGTCCTCGAAAGCATGCACGATGCCTATCCCGAACTCGCGACCGAAATTAGCACTATCGAGGGAGTGTTATCGAGAGAATCCAAACAGTTTGAGCAAACCCTTCTCATGGGGCTCAAAATTCTCGAATCGGCTCCGCTCAACCAACAAACACTGTCGGGCTCCGATATCTTTAAACTCTATGACACGTATGGCTTTCCTCTTGATCTCGTTGAAGATTGGTGCCGTGAACGGGGCGTATGTCCGGATCTCAAAGGATTTGAAAGGGAACTCGCCGAGCAGCGTACCAAGAGCAAAGTGGGGGCTAAAACCCTGACCGGATCCAAGCAGGATCTTTCGGCCTTGATGAAGGTAGCTCCTACCTCGTTTACGGGGTATGAGCGTTTGGAGGGAACCGCCCGCGTACTCGCCTTGTTAGATGCTCAGGGTCGCAGCGTACCGAGCCTGACGGGAGCGGGTTCGCTCTTAGTCGATACCACACCTTTCTACGCCCAAGGCGGTGGCCAAGTCGGAGACACCGGAACGCTCACCTTCCCAGGCGGATTCGGCAGTATCACTGACACCCACAGTCCCGCCGATCAACGTATCGTTCATGTCGTTCAACTGGAAGGAACCTTGCACGTTGGAGATGAGATTCACCTCCAAGTTCATGCGGAGCGTCGGGCACGCATTCGTGCTCATCATACTGCCACTCATCTTCTACATGCGGCCCTTCGCGAAGTCCTGGGTCCCCATGTCAAGCAAGCGGGAAGCGTGGTGGATCAGGATCGCTTGCGATTCGATTTCACCCATTATGCTCCTTTGGATCGGGAGCAGATTGAACTCATTGAATCCTCCATGAATGCTCAGAGCCTCAAGGGTCTTCCCTCTCGCATTGAAGAACTTCCTCTTCAAGATGCGCTGAATCAAGGCGCTATGGCGCTCTTTGGAGAAAAGTATGGAGAACGCGTGCGCGTCCTCACACTAGGCGACTATTCCGTTGAACTATGTGGGGGAACGCATGTGGCCAATACTGGTGAAATTGGCTTGATTAAAATCACTCATGAGTCCTCTGTGGCGAGCGGAATTCGCAGAGTGGAAGCGGTGGCCGGTGTGATGGCGCTGAAATATCTCCAGGAGAATGATCGAGTCCTTTCCCAGTTAGCTCGAAGCGCCAATGTAGCTAAAGATCAATTAGTGTCCGTCCTTGCGCATAAAGAGGAGCGCATTCAAGGACTCGAACAACAGCTGAAGGCCGCTAAATTAAATGCAGCCTCCCCATCGGATACCGACGACGCCGTATGGCCCTTTACCGGAGGCACATTAATCGTTCGACAGATTCAAGGTGTTGAAGGTTCCGACCTAAGAGCCTTGATGGATCGCTTTCGTCAAAAATATCCTCAAGGCATTCTCCTGCTTACTTCCCTTCTGGGAGCTGATCAATTAGGCGTGGTACTGAGCGTCAGTCCCGAACTTCCGCATCACGCGGGTGAGTTATTAAAAGGGATGTTGCCGTTGATCCAGGGTAAGGGGGGAGGCAAAAAAGATCTGGCTCAAGGAGGGGGAACCGAACCACACCACCTGCCAAAGGCCCTCGAAGCGTTGAAGCGTTCTCTAGCCTAGATCCAGGTTAGGTCCAGGTTTGGACCACCTGCCATACCTGACGTTCCACTTGGTTTTCACCAGGAAACTGCTGGATAAAATCCTTGCGAAACTGAGGGGCAAAGGTTGTGAGATAACGGTCAAGATCTTCTTGTTGGAGCGCGTAATAGTGAGTTCGAAAATGTTGGTCCGCCAAACGCTGGAATGATACGTGGTCAAAGCAGCCGGTCGATAAAATATCGGGAATATGGGCTTCCACCATGAAGCCACGAAATGCTTCTTCGTCCGAATGTTGCAGATGAACCGTGACTTCATAGATCAGCATTCAAGCACCTATCGAGCAAATTCAACGGCACGCGTTTCACGCATGACGGTGACTTTGATTTGACCGGGAAATTGCATTTCATTTTCAATGCGTTTGGATACGTCCTTGGCAATCCAGAACGCTTGGTCATCATTGACCTTGCCGGCATCGACCATAATACGAATTTCGCGGCCCGCTTGGAGGGCAAAACTCTTTTGGACGCCTTGATAAGAATTGGCAATGACTTCGAGTTGTTCGAGTCGTTTGACGTACGTGGCGAGCATTTCACGTCGGGCTCCTGGACGGGCTGCCGACAGCGCATCGGCTGCCGTGATCAACATCGCCTCTACGGTTCTCGGTTCAAAATCACCATGGTGGCAACTCATGGCATGAATCACACCTTCTTTTTCTCCATAGCGTTGCAGGAGTTGCATACCTAATTCAATATGGGTGCCTTCCACTTCACGATCGACAGCCTTGCCAATATCGTGAAAGAGTCCTGCGCGGCGCGCAAGGATCGGATCCGCTCCCATCTCACCGGCCATATATTCGGCAATATGGGCGACTTCTTTGGTATGTTCGAGAACATTCTGACCATAGGAATGACGGTAATTGAGTCGACCTAAGAGTTTATGAAGTTTCGGATGGACGTCCGGAAAACCTAATTCAATCGCAGCGGCTTCCCCAATTTCTTTCAATTTGACATCGAGATCAATTTTAACTTTCTCCACCACTTCTTCAATGCGCGCAGGATGAATACGTCCGTCGGCGAGTAGAAGTTCTACCGATTGTCGAGCCACTTCCCGACGAATGGGATCAAAGGAGGACACCACAATGGTCTCCGGTGTTTCATCC
>CAWULW010000079.1:0-4251 GCA_963923615.1 uncultured Holophagaceae bacterium | reverse complement strand
TCTTGATGCCATTGAGACTGGTGGGTCATAAGGAACTTCGGGAACAACTCGAAAACCGATTTCAGACAAAAAAATTGGGCCACACACTTTTATTTCAAGGCCCCGCTTCGATTGGGAAAAAACGCGTTGCTTTAGAACTAGCTCAAAAAGACCTCTGTCATAAGAAAAATGCATGTGGGATCTGTGAAGCCTGTCAACTTTACCTCGGAACAAATCTTTTGGATAGTCCTCCTCCCAATTTGTTATTAATCGAACCCGAGGGCAAAGCCGGGCAGATTAAAGTTGAGAATTTTAGGAACGCCCATGATTTAGAAGGAGGTATCTTTGAATGGCTTGGTACGTCACTCGGACCCCATGGCCACAAATGGGTCATTATTGACGAAGCCCATCAATTGAATAGCACGTCAGCAAATATGCTCCTTAAATTACTTGAAGAGCCTCCCAGTCATGTTTATTTTATTTTAATTACCCATCGGCCCGAATCGATCCTTCCTACGATCAAGAGCCGGAGTGAACACGTCATAATCGCCTCATTAAGTTCTGCTGAAGTTCAAGAGATTGCTCTCGCACATGGTTGGGAAAAAGGTGATATCCCCCCCATGTTATCCCTTGCAGAAGGCGCGTGTCGTTATTTAGATGTTGAAAGTTATGACCGGGCCCTCCTTCAGATGGATACTTGGTTAAAACTTTTAGAGGGTCAAGGGGACTTTCGGGATATTGATCATCTTTTAAATCAAAAAAAAGAAGATGAAACCCTGGCGTCCAGTGAATGGCTACGAGAGTCCCTCGAATTACTTTTAAGAATTACCAAAGACCTCAGCCGCATTCGCCATCAAGCTACTCCTAGCTTACTTTTTTATGTCGATAGGTTGAGAAGTATCAGTGACCGCCAACTCTCATTAAGGGATATCGAAGAAAAAACCTTGGAAGCCTTGCGTCATGTGGACCGTAATTCTTCTCCAATCATGGTCTTACAAGAACTCGCCTATTTAGTGATCTAGGCAGGCAGCGGTTCTTCGTGTTTGCACTCAGGACAGAGGAGGACGGTGATAGGATCCTTTCCTCTAGGCTTCCTGGTTTTCTCTCCCATATAGGCATTGGAGCACTGGGGGCAAGAAATCGGTCGGGGTTTATCCCAAGTGACAAAATCACATTTGGGATATCCGGTGCATCCATAAAATATTTTTCCAAACCGACTTTTACGGGGAGAAATATCTGACTGGCATTTGGGACACTGAAATCCCTCTAGAATTTCTCGTTTGACGGTCTTACAGGTCGGATAGTTTTCACAACATGTAAAGAGACCGTAGCGTCCCCATCGTTTGACAAAATATTTGTCACAATTAGGACATTTTTCTTCGGTGCGTTCGTCTGGAGGAGCAGGGATCCCCTTAGGATCCGCTTTGACAATACCCTTACAATCTTTTGGTCCATTCGGACACGCCCAAAAAGGTCCATATTGACCTCGTTTGAGAACCATAGGCGTTTCCCCACACAAAGGACACTCGGGTGGATCTATATTTGGGTCAACTTCTTCGAGATCTCTTGTGTAATCACACGTTGCAAGCTCCAAGGATTCATCCGACTTCTTTTTTTTGCTTTTCTTAGGTTTCTGGTACCGAGTGCATCCCAAAAATAAACCATTACGGCCGATTCGCTTGATGAGCTTACCTTTTTCAGTATCCCCACACTTAGGGCATGACTCTCCTGTGGGTACACCTGCCTTGAGATCCTGCATTTTTTTCCCCGCAGATTGCACTAACTTGATAAAGGGTTTATAAAATTCATGCAGTGTCGTAGCGTACGTCTTCTTTCCCTCTTCGATTAAATCTAAATCTTCTTCTAAGTGTCGGGTGTAGCCCATATCCATCAGTTCTTCAAAACCTTCCACTAGAAGATCGCTCACCACCATCCCTAACTGAGTCGGTTTGAATGATTTTTCAATTTTGACTACATAATCCCTTTTTTGAACCGTTTCGATAATGGCCGCATAGGTACTAGGCCGACCAATACCCTCTTTTTCTAACTTCTCAATAAGGGAAGCATCGTTGTACCGAGCAGGGGGTTTAGTAAATTGTTGATTCACATCGGTATTCACTAGTTCTAGTGTTTCATGTGGTTGAAGATCAGGGAGACCAATAGACTCCTCCTCATCCTCCTCATCTTGACCTTTAGTGGCATCCTTAATGCTTTCTGCCAAAGATTCTTCCTCATCAGCTCGATACACACTCAACCATCCTGCAAATCTCTCGATTTCACCTTTGGCTTCAAACGTGACGTTTTGTTTGTTTGCAAGGGTGCTTGATGCCGTTACAGTTGTCAGATCAAACCGCGAAGCCTCCATTTGAGAAGCGACGGCTCGGCGCCAAATTAAGGCATAAAGTCGAAATTGCGATGGATCAAGGTGTCCACGGATCGATTCAGGGGTTCGGTTAAAATCAGTTGGACGTATAGATTCATGGGCGTCCTGAGCGTCTGATTTCCCCTTATAAATTCTTGGGGATTTAGGAAGAAATTCACTCCCATATTTCTTTTGTATGTAAGCACGAACGCTCTCAATTGCCTCGGGAGCCATGCGAGGAGAATCCGTTCGCATGTAGGTAATGAGACCAATCGGCTCTCCGGAGCCTAAGTCAACACCCTCATAAAGTCGCTGTGCTGTTTGCATAGTTCGCGTTGCGCCAAATCCTAATTTGCTCGAAGCCTCTCGCTGGAGAGCTGCGGTGGTGAAGGGGGCTGAAGGATTTCGGTATTTCTCCTTCGTATTTAAATCCGAAACGGTGTAACTAGCTTTTTTGAGTGCTTCATGAAGAATCTTGGCCTCTTGTTCATTACCAATTCTTAGTTTCTGCTCTGCATTTCCAAACTGGAGCATTTGATCGTCAATTTTCTTAAGTCTCATCCAGAAAGTGGCAGGCCTCACTTTTCGAAGTGGCTTGAATTCGCCTTTAAAGGTCCAGTATTCAATGGGTTTAAAGGCCTCAATCTCTCGTTCACGGTCAACGATGAGTCGCAAGGCAATACTTTGGACTCGACCCGCACTGAGACCTCGACGAACTTTATCCCACAGCACTTTAGAAACCTTATACCCCACTAGTCGATCGAGGACTCGTCGTGCTCTTTGTGCATCCACGAGGTGTGAATCGACATCTCGAGGGTGCTCCATAGCAACCTTGATTCCATTTGGCGTTATCTCATTGAATAAGACTCGGTGTACGGGTAAATTTTTAGGCGGTTTAATAACTTCCATGAGATGCCAAGCAATAGCCTCTCCCTCCCGATCGGGATCGGTAGCTAGATAGATCTCATCAGCCGCCTTGGAAAATTTTCTTAGTTCGGCCACATTCTTTTTTTGCCGATCTGGAATCTCGTAATACTCTTCAAAGTCATTTTCTACATCAATCGTTTCTCGTTTACCGGATCCTAATGTGATGGTCTCCTGTGTTGGGAGATCACGGATATGACCCGCTGAAGCGAGAACCTTGAAATCTTTTCCGAGGTACTTACCAATCGTTTTGGATTTGGTTGGACTCTCAACAATAACTAGTTTCACGAGGGGCTTATCTCCACAGCAGGGTGAATAGCGGATAATGAGGTATCCCTATAGGGGTCTGTCAATAGGGCAATCCGAGACCCCCCTGCCGAAAGGGGGGGTTGAAATCACCCAAATCCCTTTGATTTATTGATAAATTTCGTATTTTGAAAAAAAATGTATTTTGTTCTCAAAAACCTACCCCGGGAGATCTCAAGCAAATCCTTGGGTAACCTGGTAGCCCGGTCTCTTGTGAAATCACACTTTGCGACTTATGGGGTTCGCTGATAAACTAATCAATCACCCAAAACGAATAAAAATCGAGGGTTCGTATGTCTCGTCAATGCACAATCTGCGGTAAAAAGCCTCAATTTGGTAATAATGTTTCGCACTCTAATAATGTGACGAAGCGTCGGTGGAATCCCAATCTTCAAACCGTACGGGCTTTTGTCAAGGGCTCTCCAAAACGTATTTCTGCCTGTACTGCATGCATTCAGGCAGGGAAGGTCACCAAAGCACCGCGAGGATTAGGTCGTAGCAAAAAAACCGCATAAGGTTCACGAGGGATCGTTTTCTGAGGTTTAGGTTAGGATCATGATTCTAGCTCTAGATTCTGCCACTGACATTCTCTATTTGTCCGTCCATAACGATAGGGACGCTTTCTCTTTGGCGGTTCCCTCCGAACAGGGAAAGCGACATAGTGTTCTTTTAATGCAAGC
>CAWULW010000078.1:0-4350 GCA_963923615.1 uncultured Holophagaceae bacterium | reverse complement strand
ACTTGCTCGGTTGGCAGCTCCTTTTGGGGTTGGAGGAGCTATCCTCATACACCTCAAATTCTACCCCTAACCACTATCTTGTAACCATAAGTTGCAGGATCTGGATTGCAACTTAAAAAGGGCATTAATCAAAAAAACCCCCATAAATATTCGGTATTTATATATTTGAGGGCTGACGATCAAGGGGAGTCCAAATCCTTATGAAATTCTAGATGCTATGGCGCTATAGTTTAATGAATCGAGTACTTTGTCATAAAAGTGTCATATTTTATGTATCCCCCATTTCGTAAATTTTAAGGAGTTCTGAATGCGTACTTTTTATCGTCCTTCTTTTGCGGCTCTTAGCCTTGGTCTCTTGATTGCCTGTGGCTCTGGAGTTGGCGGTAACACAACGAGATCAGTAATTTCAACGGATCCTGCGCCTATTGAATCCGATAATTTTGCAGCATTTGATCCCTCCACTGGCAATATACCCTTGCCAAATATTTTGGCAACGGCCACAGCAACCTCCGCTGTTGCCGTGTCGGCCGGAGTTCCATTAGATCCATCGAAAGCACTTACCTTTATTGCTCAAAGAGAGATGGGGGGACCTGAACAGGGGTATACAGGAATTACTTCCACTCATGCTGTTTCTGGTCTTAATGCTCCGATTTTAGTTTCGTTTGGTAAGGAGATTGTGTCCTCCACCTTCAATGCCACGACGGTCAAAGTTTTCCAGTTAACCCCTGATTCTACAGGCCTGGAAAATAATGCATTAGGTTTTGCCAATATTTCCTCGGCTTTTACTTACGTCATGGACTCGACTAATAAAATTGGTTCGATCTTCCCTAATTTTCCTCTCCAGCCTGCCACACGCTATCTTTATGTGATCACCGATGGTGTCAAAGACGCGGCATCTAATTTACCTGTATCGTCCTCGTTTTATTTCCGTCAATTAAAATCCACTACCAGTCTGACCGGAACTGCTTTTGCTTCGCTTGAAGCCGTACGTGCAGATCAATTAGCTGCTCCCGGTGCGATCGCCCTTCGTGGCTATGCTAGTGTGATGAATGATTTAATTGCTGCGAGTAGTACCACGGGTATTACCTCTAGACAGCAAATTGCGCTCATGGGCAGATTCATCACTACGGGTGCAGGTTATATCCGCACGGATCGAACCGCTTCTGCCTCTGTAGCTCCTGTTGAATTTTTGCTTCGTGCTTGGGCTAATGGAGCTACTTTTACCAATGCAGCTACGGTGACGGCAGTCTATACGAAAGGCGGTTCCCCTAGTGTCAATGCTTATTGGACTGCGGCCGGATTGACTGGTGTTCCTAATACGCACATCAAGCGCATTATTACCGGAACTTTCAACAGTGCATTGCTCCACGTAGACGTAGCTTCACTAGATGCACTTCGAGCTTCGAGCTCCTCTTCTATCACTGCTACCGGCGGCGTTCCGACTGCCCTCTGGAGCCCCTCGTCAGGTGTGCGGCAGGTATTTCGATCTGGCGCAAACTTCGCAGGTTTTTATCATATTCCCAAAGCAGTTCCCTTCATCTACATGGAACCTGATCCCTCTTCGACTCTTCTTTCAGCACCCTCAGAATGGCCCTTGGCTATTTTTCAACATGGAATCGGTGGACAAAAAGAGCAAGTCGCCACTTTGGCCAATGCTCTTATGTGGGCCGGACGGGCCGTGATTGCCATTGATCAGCCGCTACATGGTGAATTAGCCTATCCTGGCCGAACAGCGTCTCAATGGTCGGGCGATTTCCTTGCCGTAGGAGCTCCTTTGGCGGCAAGAACTAGTGTTGAAAATTCTGCACTTAATACATATCGACTCATAGCTTCATTGAGTGCTATCAATTCAGCAATTACTTCAACGGACAAAGATGCTCCCATGAGCACATCAAATGTAGGATACATTGGTATCTCCCTAGGCGGTATCACTGGGGCCTATACTATGGCCGGAATGCCTTATCCTGGCCTCCCCTTAGGAAGTATGAAAGCGGCACTTTCGGTCCCCGGGGGTCGCCTTGCCTACTTAATTAGAGACAGCGGTGCCTTTGGGCCTGTTGTAAATAGCCAACTTGGTGCGGTAGGGATAACCCAGGGTTCACTCACATGGCATCAATTTTATTGGGGCACTCAGACTGTAGCGGATACTGTTGATCCCGCAACGGTAACTTCACCCCTAGCAGCAGGGCAGCCATCCCGATTGAGTGGCCGAATCTTAGTTCAGGAAGTTCTAAATGATACGGTAGTTCCCAATAGTGCGACACGATACTTCGTCAATGCATTAGGAGGCCGAAGTGTGTTAGGTCTGGGTCAAAGTGCAGCTGTTCAGGGTGCGCTCGACGCTATCGCTCCGAACTTCAAACAGCTTTCGTACAATGTGGGTTCACGTATTGTATCCCCAGTTATTTATGGAAGAAATGCTACAAATACGAATGTAGCCCTGAAAACCGCGGTTGCTACCACTAGCGCTGAACTAGCGGCAGGAACCAACATTAACCTAGAAGGTTTTTTCCAATTTGATCAATCTGGATCAGGTCATGGAGCTCTCTTGAGCCCCACCGATGCCTCTAATGCTTTGGTTCAAAGGCAGGCCGCATGGTTCCTAGGATATGACTTAGATGGCTTAACTTATCCTAGAGCTGCCATTGATCCCGTGGGTTGGTCAACCCTGCTTATTCCTGCTAAAGATGGATCACAACACCGATTATCGATACCAGATGTTCAAGAACTGGGAACATACACCCTCCCTCCGATCCAAGTCAGTCCTATTCAGATGCCTTGGATTACTCGCGATAGTTTGCGTTGGACAGGAAATCGGTAAAACGTAAGTAATCAAGGAAAACAAAAGCGCCCGTTTGGGCGCTTTTGTTTTTCTTGGCAGAAGTGTGCTTACTAGACAGACTAAATACATGAAGACTGTTGGTGTAATCGATCATCATGATTCCTTTTGTGACAATTTAGCACGTTACTTCAAATTAATCGGTGCCACTGTTGATCTTCATCAAAGTTCAAATCTAGAATCATGGGTTGAGATTCCTAGAAATTGGACCCATCTCTGTGTTGGTCCGGGACCTGGTTCGCCGGAGGACGCCCCTCATTCAATACGAATGATCCAGTTGGCACATACACGTATACCCGTGTTGGGGGTATGTCTAGGACATCAATGTTTAGCACAAACTTTTGGAGGAAAAATCATTTCTTCTTTCAAAATTCACCATGGCAAAACCTCCACGATAAGTACCTTGCCAGATCCATTCTTTGAGAGCATTCCCTCTACCTTTAAAGTGGGACGTTATCACTCTTTATCTGTCGATCCCGGATCCCTACCCAAAGAGCTCAAGATTATAGCTACCGACACCGAACTGGGTGAAATTATGGCCATCCGTCATCGCGATTATCCTTCTTTTGGAATTCAGTTTCATCCTGAATCGATTCTGACGGAGTACGGATTATTACTACTTGAAAATTTTATAAAGTACGAAACCCTCTAACTAACATTTTTCCTCTCAGCGCATTTGTCACCCAAATTTCATCTGCATTATCGATATCGTCGGGAACAAGGGAGACTTCGTCGATTGTGATAGTGGGATCAGACAAAATAAGCCCACGATATATGCCAGGAAGGACACCGTCTTTGAGTGGAGGTGTTTTCCACCGATCACCATGCCGAACGAAGATATTCGATCGACTTCCCTCGGTGACTTTCCCGTGTTCATTGACAAAGAGCGCATCAAAAGCGCCATGTTGCTGAGCTGCGACAGAGGCTTGTTCGTACTGAACTCGATCATTTACTTTATGACCTAATAATGCATTTTTAGAAGAAATAGGACCACACCCCAATTCAGAAGCCCATACTAAATCCACGCTGCTTTCCATAGGGATCAATGGCTCTGAAGTAAGAGTGATTTGTCCGTTGGAACTTAAGTCTAGACGAACACGAAAAACTGTACTGGTGTCTAGGGCGGCAAGATACTTTCTAATGAGATCTTGCGCATGAATAGGCGAAAACGGAATTCCTAATGCACGTGCAGACATCTCAAGACGCCGACAATGAACTTTCCAAAGCGTTATTTGGTTTTGTTCGGACCGCATGGTTTCAAATAGTCCAACCGAACTTGGTAGATGGGTAGCAAAAGACGCTTTAAGCTGGCATTCTTTCCATTCTTGAGCAGCATCAGATTCTATAGTGATACCGGAACCAATCCCCATGGTTACTTGAAATTCAGAATTAACCTCCAGGGTACGAATAGCCACACTGAGATGGAAGTCGGGCACTGCTTCGGGGGTGCAGGGCTTAAACCACCCAATAGCTGTCTCTTATACACATCTGACGCTGCCGACGAAGGCTTA
>CAWULW010000077.1:0-4363 GCA_963923615.1 uncultured Holophagaceae bacterium | reverse complement strand
CTCGCTACAAGCTAGGGAAAAGACAAGTAAGGACGAGCCTAAAAGAATAACGATGATAGATGTGAGTTTAGAATTTATCTTCATAAAGTTAAGTCCCATAGGGGCGTATCCACGCTAGGACAGCCCAAACAATCACTACAAGATAGATCACGATAAGAAAGAATGGTGCCTTACCGTGAAGAATCTGCGTACCTGAAACTTCTTCGGCAGGTTCATGGAGGTTTTTATCTTCGTTCATCATGTGAAAATCTCAATTGGAAGGTTGCAGTGTAGTTTTGGCCGTGCTTGGAGGAAGGCCATAAACAGGAGCATCCATTCCCTTCAGAGCTCCCAGGCCCTTGTTTTGAGCAACATATTTCATAAAGGCTACTAGATAGAGGCGTTGCTCTGGCGTAAGATCGAATTCCCAACGAGGCATTTGAGTACCAGGGACTCCTCGGCTAATGCGCCAGTACCATGTGTCAGTCCGATAATTTTCAAATTTATCTTCCCAAAAATTGGCAGCTCGTTTGGTCATACTTGCTGAGGCCCAGCCACGCCCATTGCCAGTTAGCCCATGGCACGATGAGCATTTTTGATTGTAGATACCTCGACCTTGGTTTGCGATTGTTCGACGTTTTTGCAAAGAAGCTAAACCGACGACATCCGTAGGGATTTGATTGGGCTCCTTGTAACTGACTTCACTCCATGCTTTAAGGTCAGGATTTTCAATTCGAGCTTCCCGCAGTGCCTCCTCGGTAGGAAAATTGGCTGTTGCTACAGCCTGAATAGCCCCCTTGGAAAGTTGTGCTTCATGAGAAGTACCTAAGAGGAGTTCTTCAACTTCTGCTGTGTACTTGTAGGGGGTCTCAGGATGTTGATCATAGTAGGCTGAAACAATTCTTTCTCTGTCTTCGACAAAATTGGCACCACCCTTCCAAACTGCTACTTTTTCAATCTCTCCGTTAGGTCCTTTGGCATCTACTAACTCAGCCCACTTAAGTTGACCGGTTACTGGGTCAAGAGCACGGCGACCATTAGCGCCTAAGGACTGCATATAAGCCGTTAAGTCACTCATGTCTTGATCAGAGAGATACTCATAGTTCGGCATGATGGACCCGGGTTTTAAACTTCGAGGCTGCTTGTGGTGCTGAATGTGATATTCATCAGGGAATTTCCCACCAATTTGTGCGAGATCCGGACCCGATCGCTCAGAACCAAGGAGATGCCACTCGTCGTAGTAATAATCAGAGGCTTTCGATTTAGTTCCGTGATCCCAATCTTGGGGACGACTTACCATCGAGTGGCAATAGAAACAACCCTCACGCGTATAGACGACACGACCTCGAAGTTCTTGGGCCGTGTAGTTTCGAAGATCTTTAGGTTGTGGTGGTCGAAATGTCCATCGAGGAATCAAAACCACCACAAAGATAATAGCGCTCAATATCAAGCCCATGCCAATGGCAGGAAATATATAATTCGTTCGATTTACTTGGTTCATGCTTTGCCCCCATTAGGAAGCACATCTGGCTCTGTTGATTCATCAAGATTACCTTCGTGGCCGAAGAGTGTTTTGTACATATTGAAAAATAGTAGAATCTGACCAATCACGATAAGTAACCCCGAAAAGGCGCGAGCAGCCATGAAGGGGGATAGGACATACGCTCCAGCTCGATAAACAACAGTACCCTCTTCCCACGCAGCCGCTTGATATAGTCCCGCAACTGTTAACGCAGAGATCATAATGATGACGCCAGTTAACGTCAGCCAATAGTGAGCGGTGGCTAAGCGCCGACTGTACCATTGCTTTCCGGAAACTCGAGGAAGCACGTAGTAGATCGCACCCCAGGCGACAAAGCCAAAAGTACCGAGAAGAGCAAAATGAGCGTGGCCTACGACCCAATGTGTAAAGTGCAAGTACCAATTAATCCAGCGCGTGGCTTGGAACGGTCCCGTAAAACATGTGAGTAGATAGAACCACATGGCTGTAATAAAGAAACGGAGTGGAATGTTGGTTGAAACCATGCTCCATTTACCTTTCATGGTTAAAAAGAAATTAACCAATACGCTCATGACGGGGACTAAAAGCATTACCGAGGAAATAACGGCTACAGCTTTAAGCCACTCGGGAACAGGACTTTGAAGAAGATGGTGGGTACCCGTGGGGGTATAAAACATGGCAATGGTACTAAAACCAACAATGCTTAGTAAATGAGAATACAAAGGGTTCTTGGTGATCTTGGGTAAGAAGTAATATGTGAGACCAATCCCATTTGTGGTGAACCACAAGCCCAAAATATTATGACCATAGAACCAATTCGCTATGGAATCGCCAATGCCTGTAACTGAAAAAAATATCTTGTTCCCGATCAAATAAACCACTGGAAACCACAAAGTGGTACCGGCTACGTACCACACTGTCACATAAAGCTGTTTTTCTTGTCGGTTAAGGACTGTTCCCCAGATGATCACAATGTAAGCCATCAGAGCAGTAAAGAGTGGTAGATCTAGCCACCATGGAAGTTCTGCATACTCTCGGCCTTCAGTGTGCCCATTCATCAAGGCAAAAATACCTAGGACGATAACTGCATTCCAAGCCAGCATGAGAATGTTAGCAACTTTTTCACTATAGAGTTTAGTTCGACATAATTCAGGAATTACAAAGAAATTAGCACCTACGGTAGCCATCGAGATAAACCCAAAAGCAACAACATTGATATGAGTGGGTCGAATACGACCAAAACTTAACTGAGCAACACCTCGAACCAGATCGGGTGCCCAGTATTCCACGGCCGCAAGAAGGCCTAGAGTCGTTCCGAGAAGACCCCAAAAGGCTCCGCTCAATAAAAACCGGGATGAAGCACTTCCTTCGATCGAAAGCCAATCTTGAAAACGATCAATCCATGAGAGGGGGGCTTGGCCTGCATTGCTATTCATGCGGTGATCTCCATGGGGACCTAGCGAAACCGAACTTTCATCTCTAAAAACCTTAGGGAGTAAGAGATAAAATTAATCGCCTCTTTCATTGTCCTTCAATCCTCGGCTCAGGGTCAAAGGAAAAATCGTGCGCATGACCCCAAAAAAATAGACGAATTGTTCAAAAAATACATACTTCTTAAGCCCTGGAAAGCCCTGTTAGTTGTGCTTAGGATCCTTTTGGGTATTCGAAGGTAAAATAGACACAGGCGCCCTAGAGGTCGCCATGGGGTGGGGCCTTCTCTGTAGGGCTTCGCCAAGGTTTTAAAAAAAGGTAATAGCTATGAATATTCGAAGGTCCCTCGTGGTCAATGCGACCGCGTTAGAGGTGCGTATCGCGCTCCTTGAAAACGGTCAGTTAACCGAACTGTACCAAGAACGCCCTGCTCTCAAGAGTCTCGTGGGACGTATTTATCGGGGTCGGGTCTCCAAAATGCTACCTGGCATAGAAAGTTCCTTTGTTGATATCGGTATAGAGCGGGATGCCTTTTTATATCTCGATGACCAACCTTTGATCCACTTGGAGGATGGGGACTTAGCGAATGAGACTAATGCTTCAGAAATCTCTGATCCCCCTGTACCTTTACTACCTGCCATCCAAGTCGGTGATGATGTTTTGGTTCAGGTGATTAAAGATCCTATTGGATCAAAGGGTGCTCGACTCACTCGTCATATTAACTTCCCAGGACGATATGTGGTTTATCTTCCGTACGGCAATCACATTGGGATCAGTCGGAAACTTCATGATGAGACAGAACGAGAAAGGCTTCGAACTCTACTTCAGGCTCACTCGAGAGCACCTGAGGGTTTTATTGTTCGTACTGCTGCATTGGGTGAAAAGGATGAGGATCTCATTACAGATATGACCCTCCTCAGAGAGCAATGGGAGTCGGTTCAGAAAACATTTGAAGCACGGAAAGGATCGAGGCTTATATGGGAGGATGTTAGCTTGATGAAAAAGATCTTGCGCGATAAGTTCAGAGAAGAAGTGCAAAGTCTTTGGGTTGATGATGCAACTATTTATCAAGAGATTTGCCAATTTGTTGAACAATTTCATCCGGACTGGATCTCAAGAATTCGACTTTTCACCTCTCCTGTTCCTATTTTTGAAGCATTTGAGATTGAATCCGAGATCATGCGGGCGTTACAGCCTAAAGTGTTCCTAAAGCATGGAGGTTCATTAGTCTTCAATCAAACTGAAGCTCTAGTAAGCATTGATGTTAATACCGGAGCCTTTAGCAGTCATCAAGATCTGGAAACCACCGTTACTCAGGCAAACCTCCTAGCTATCCCAGAAATAGTCCGTCAACTTAGGCTTCGCAATCACGGAGGGATTATTGTCATTGATTTCATTGACATGATAGATCCGACCAATCAGGAAACCTGTCTCTTATACACATCTGACGCT
>CAWULW010000076.1:0-4378 GCA_963923615.1 uncultured Holophagaceae bacterium | reverse complement strand
GTTCGCACGTAAGCAACGGATAGGTTGAGGTCCTCATTACGTTGACTTTGATTTTGACCTCGCTGTTGTTGACTAGCGAGATTGGGAATTTGAAAGGACGACGCTCCACCACTGATATTCATCTTCACAAGATTGCGATCATCAGGAGCCCAATCCCATCGAGTAAAGAAGCGATGGCTTCGCCCGTGATTGTTGAAATTATCAAAATTTACTGGATCTAAGTAGCGATCCGTCTGAGATTGGGCAGCCGACACAAAATAGCCCCATCGATCGGAGCCGCCCCGAACTTGCGCAGTGGTTTCGCGCGCAGCAAAGGATCCTACACCTAGGGACCAGTGGCCCTCAGGACGCTCCAAGCCTAAGCCAGATTTGGTTGTGAGGTTAAAGACCGCATTGGGTTTGCCCCCAAATTCTGCTGGTATACCTGAGGTCACAATTTCAATATTTTGAAGATCTTCCGGATTCAATGCATTGGCAAAGGTAGCTTGGATTTTATCGGTTACCGGCATGCCATCGAGAACATAGGTGGATTGACCATGACTTCCTCGAAAATGAAATCGGCCATTTTCATCGGCCATAAAACCGGGAGTCATCATCAAGAGTTGCTCCAAGCCTCGACTTCGAGATGCCGAAGGAATCGTTTCGATTAAGTTCTGCTCTACATTGATAAAACTGGAGGGCGTATCGGGAATCAATAATGCTTCCTCCGTAACAGCTACGGTAGCGGATGCATTGGATTTCAATACCAAAGAGAGTTTGATGGGTAAGGAGGCGGTAATCTCGATGGAGGTATGACTTTCTCCTACATCCTCTTTGGAGGCTTCGAGGTGATACGTCCCCGAGGGAATATTCGTGAAGACGAAAGTTCCGTCCTGCGCGGTGGTGATGGTATTGAGGTACCCCGAAATTTTATTATCGAGGCGTACGGTAGCCCCACCGGTGGGTTGGCCTTGAGCATTGAAGATCTGACCTCGAATCGTTCCTGTATTCGCCGCAGTCAGAAGGGCGGTGGCCGTCCCCAAGACCAACGCCAGAGGATACCGTTGAATCGCCAAGGTCATGAATCCTCTTTAATGCAATTTAGTTGCATTTAATAGAGTAGCCCAGGAACCATGCAGCGGTCAAGACCTACACTAAAAAAGCATGATCTCCCAACTCTTATCCCAAGGCATCCTGAGCATCCGCGATGCAACTCCAAATGACATCGAGGGGCTCCTTGCGTTAGTCAACGGAAGTTATCGTGGCGATGGTTCTCGACAAGGTTGGACCACCGAGGCCGATCTTCTCGACGGACAGCGAACCGATCGTGCCATGCTCGAAGCACTCCTCGAGGAGGAAGGGAGTAGTATTTTTTTAATCGAAGCGCATGTCGATCGCTTTCATCTTGCATCCGAATCTAATGGGCTTCTGAGTCGACTTCGAACTGCAGGTATTCCATCACAGTCTGAAACCATCATGGTAGCGTGTGCACATCTGAAAAAGTCTGCCACCGATCTGTACTTTGGGATGCTCTCCGTCGACCCTCGATGGCAATCCTTGGGCTTAGGGCGTTTTTGTTTAGACTACTTTCAGAATCGAGCACGCACGCAAGGAGCTCGAAGACTTTGGATGACCGTCATAGCCCAAAGGCAGGAATTAATTGCCTATTATGAACGTCGGGGATTTCATCGAACGGGCCAACAACACCCTTTTCCTAATCACGACCCTCGCTACGGAATCTCCAAGGTGGGCGATTTAACCCTGATTGAAATGGCGCAAGAAATTACTCCGAATTGTTAGGATAAGTTAAGGCTTCTTCTGGGCAAGGGCCCTTCCCCCACCCACCAACAAAGTCTGACCTTGCTTCACATCTCTTTTTAAGGCCGCTCATGCCCCGCAGTGTCTCCGACCCTCTTCAGTCCGATCTTCAGGCACCTCTGTCGGTCTCTTTCTTCTTGGAGCATCTTAAGAAAAATACCGAGCCTCGGTATCGAAGTCTGTATTTGGTTGGCGAAGTGTCTGCCGTGAAATCGTCCGGCGGCCATCTGTACTTTAACCTCAAGGAAGATAATGCTGCCGTGTCCTGCGCGATATGGCGAACAGTGCTTCCTACCTTGAAACATCTACCGAAGGATGGAGACCGTATTATCCTTCAAGCCAATCTGAGCATTTATATTCCTCGAGGGACGATGACTCTCGCTGTGACCTATTGTGAATTAGCTGGTCAGGGGGATCTCCAAGCCAAGCTCAAACAACTGGAAGCGCAACTTCGTATCGAAGGGGTCTTTGATCGTCCTCGAAAAGATCTTCCGCGGTCCCCCCAAAAAATCGGCGTGATCGCTGCACTCGGCGGAGCCGCCCTTCAAGATGTGCTTCGTGTCACCGGTCGGCGCGCGCCTGGGATGGATGTGTTGATCTTTCCCGCTGCAGCTCAAGGCGAACGCTGTGTTCCCGAGAATCTCCAGATGCTCGAAGAAGCTCAACAACCTCATTGGGGCTGCGACGTCCTGCTTATGGTTCGCGGAGGGGGATCTCCGGAGGACCTTTGGGGCTTCAATGATCCTGATCTTGTTCGGGCCGTAGCCGCTTGCCGCTTACCCTTGGTTACGGGAGTCGGTCATGAAATCGATACTACCCTCGTCGATCTCGCTAGCGATCAGCGTGCGGCCACGCCCTCTCAAGCCGCAGAACTTATCACTACGGAACGCAACGAGCTCTCGCTACAAGTTCTCGCTCAGGTCCAAGAATTAATTCGGGTGATGACGGAAGTCATCGGACGATGTGAAACTGAATTTAATTTATTAAGTGATCGGGATGGATTATATGTGGTCCCTGATCGAATCACCCAACTCGGCCATAAACTTGAGATGCAGCAAGCTCGCTTAGCCGCAAAAGATCCTATTCGCCGCGTAGAACTTTTCAAGACTCAGCTGACACATCACACACATCGACTAAATCAATTTGTAATTCGTCCCTTCGTAAAGGAACGGTATCTTACCCTCACCACACGTCTCGCCTCATTGAATCCTGAAGCCCCATTAAGTCGTGGATTCGTGCTGACCCTCGATACGGAGGGACGACCAATTACGTCTGCCGCCCAGGTACAGATAGGGGAGGAATTGCAGTTGAAATGGGCGGATGGCACCCGAGCAGCGCAGATCGTGAAACCCACTAAGCCATGAAGAGGCCGCCGTTGACTCCAAGGGTTTGACCTGTAATATAGCCCGCTTCTTCGGAGCACAGAAAGGCAACCGCATGGGCCACGTCGGAGGATTGACCGAACCGCTCGAGAGGAATCTGCTGAATGAACCCAGCTGTGACCGACTCAGGTAGATTCTGGGTCATGGCCGATTCAATATAGCCCGGTGCAATCGCATTACACGTGATGTGGCGTGATCCTAGTTCACGGGCGACGGTTTTAGTCAAACCTATGAGGCCAGATTTAGCGCTGACGTAGTTTGCCTGACCTGCATTGCCCATCTGCCCTACTACGGATGCAATATTGATGATACGGCCCCACCGCTGTTTCATCATGGGTCGGGTCACAGCTTGCATCATCAAGAAAGGGCCTCGGAGATTGGTATTCAAAACTACATCCCATTCGTCGAGTTTCATTTGGATCATCAATTTATCTTTTGTAATCCCCGCATTATTAATCAGGCAGTGAATCGTGCCATGTTGCTGCACCACGGTCTCCACCATTCGCTTGGCCTCCTCGGGTTGCGCAATATCACCTACTAAGACATCAGCGCGACCTCCGGCCTGTCGAATCGACTCCACTGTTCGATGCAAATTCCCTTCATGTCTGGCCACCGCAATCACATGCGCTCCTTGTTGTGCAAGTACATGGGCAATTGATTCCCCAATCCCTTGTGAAGCACCGGTGACGAGGGCAATTTTTCCTTGCAGTGAAAACATGGGCATCCTCGGTTGGCTTTTAGTTTAACAAAGCCAGGTCTTCCTCGGTTCCAATGGACAAACTCGTGATGCCCTCGCGCTGACGATCGAGGGCTTGTCGTTTGACTAAGCCACTCAAAACCTTACCCGGACCGCATTCAATAAAGGTGGTCACGCCCGCGTTCAGCAAATAATCCACGGTATCTTCCCAAAGAACCGAATGGTCGATTTGTTGAATCAAGCCTTCACGAAGTTGCGCCCCGTCTTGTGTGGGGAGGGCATTGACATTCTGAATTAAAGGAACCGTCGCGTCACGGAAAGGGAGTGCTTCAAGAATTGGTGTGAGGACCTGCCGAGCGGGGGACATTAAGGAAGAATGGAAGGGAGCACTCACGGGGAGTTCGATCGCTCGCTTACCTCTGATTTTTTTAGCCTCTTCAATAGCAGCTCGGACTGCTTCCGTGTGGCCGGCAATCACGATCTGTCCTGGACCATTGAAATT
>CAWULW010000075.1:0-4412 GCA_963923615.1 uncultured Holophagaceae bacterium | reverse complement strand
AGAGAAATAGCCGTTGCAAGACTATTTTTAGATAATATCTCTCACATTAAAGCTTATTGGGTAATGATTACAGAGGGTCTTGCGCAAGTAGCTCTCTCTTTTGGGGCGAACGACTTAGACGGTACGGTAATCAAGGAGGAGATTGCTCATAATGCAGGGGCCAAAACACCTCAAATGTTGACACTAGAAAAGCTTCAGCAGCTAATTGCTACTGCTGGTTACTTACCAGTGCAGAGAGATCACCTTTATCGTGAGCACAACAATACCGTGCATATATAGCTATGCTTAAGGCCGAACTTCGCCGCACTCTTATCCACCAAAGGCTTGATTTAACTGAGGAAACTATTGGAGTTTCTCATTCACTTATTAAGGGATATCTCTTACAACACCTTAAATCTTTCGCAATCAAAAGAATCGGATCCTATATGCCTATCCAAGGAGAAATAGACTTAGGGTCGCTTGAATCTGATTTAAGTAATATCAAATTTTACTTCCCCAAAGTGATCAATTACAGCTCAAGGACCTTAGGTTGGGGTCAAAGACCTCTAGTCTTGGGGTTCAAAGGTATTTACGAGCCAGAAACTATCATCCCAGATATTATGATGGACTTAATCTTGGTTCCGTGTATCGGTTTCAATGAGCAGGGTTATCGATTAGGGTACGGAGGAGGTTTTTACGATTCTTATTTGAATCAATTAGATCAGAAACCATATTTAATAGGTACAGCCTATGAATTCTCTAAAGTAAGTTTTACAACTGAGAATCACGATCATAAACTTGATGCAATTGTAACTGAATTAGGAATTACTTGTTTTTAATGAATATTTGGTCTCATCTTCTGACTTTGGTTTAAACAATATCAAAGTATGACCAATGCGATCGACGATAGTAATACCATCCGGTAATTCCTTAATCGTCCTTTCGATCAGATTAATGTTTTTCCATGCGGAAATTGAAACCTTACACTTTATAAGCTCAATATTATTAATGGTTAACACAAGCTCTTTAAGAAATGTGGGAGTCAACCCCTCTTTGCCGATAATTAAGACCGGCTTCAATTGATGGGCTTGTCGTTTTAAATGTTGGCGATTTTTAGGGGTGAGACGGTACATTTCATGCTTCCTCGATCTGTATAGTTGGTGCTAAGGTTAGCCGCTGATGTTGAATGGTTTTAATTTCGTCCCTTAGGACTGCTGCATCTTCAAACTTCATCTCAAGAGCGAGACTTTTCATCTGACTTTCTAACTCATCTATCATTTTTCTATATTCATCTTCTTCAGCAAAAACGACTGGATTGATCGATTCATCCAGCTTTTTTAGGACAGGTGAAACAAATTCATCTGAGTATGCTGAGCCCATAACGTCATCTAATTTCTTTATAATCGATTGGGGTGTAATACCATTTTCGGTATTATGTCTAATTTGCTTATCCCTTCTTCGATTTGTTTCATCGATTGCATATTTAATGGAGTCTGTTTGTCGATCTGCATATAAAATAACCTTTCCATTAATATTCCTAGCCGCTCTCCCTATGGTTTGGATTAAAGAGCTTTTGCTGCGCAAATAACCCTCTTTATCCGCATCTAATATTGCCACAAGGGCTACTTCGGGAAGGTCTAGCCCTTCCCTGAGCAAATTAATTCCAATGAGAACATCAAAGGTGCCTTTCCTGAGGTTTTTTAATAAATCCACTCTCTTAAGCGTATCAATTTCACTATGCATATACTCGGCTTTTATACCCATTTCTAAACAATATGATGTCAATTGCTCTGCAAGCTTTTTGGTGAGAACTGTCACCAATATTCTATGTTTATCTTGTATGACTGATCGGATCGTATCAATTAGATCATCTACTTGATTATGAAGTGGTCGAAGAATAATCTCGGGATCTATTAGCCCAGTAGGACGTACGACTTGTTCAACGACTAGCCCTCCGGATTTTTTTAACTCATAGGATCCAGGGGTAGCAGAAACGAAGACGGTTTGGTTCAGTCTTTTTTCAAATTCGTCAAATTTAAGGGGGCGGTTATCTAAGGCAGATGGTAAACGAAAACCGTAATCAACGAGTGTTTGTTTGCGACTCCGATCCCCATTGTACATACCATTGAGTTGACCAATCGCAACATGGCTTTCGTCTATAAAAAGTAGAAAGTCATTAGGAAAGTAATCCAAAAGAGTACTTGGAGGCTGACCTAACTCTCGACTATCCAGAAATCTACTGTAATTTTCAATACCAGAGCAATAACCCATCTCTCGCAACATCTCTATATCGTAGTTCACTCGTTGATATAGTCGCTGAGCCTCTACAATTTTATCTAACGATTTAAGTTCTTTAACTCTGTGATCCAATTCCAAAGTAATGTCATCTATAGCCTTTTTTAAAGTTTGTTCGGGCGTTACATAGTGAGTTTTGGGCCAAATAGTTATTGCTGATCGGTGATCAATGATTTTCCCCGTAAGTGGGTCAATAATAGAAAGTTTTTCGATTTCGCTATCAAAAAAAGTGATCCGGTAAGCAACATCTTCGTAAGCAGAATAGACATCAATCAGATCGCCACGAACTCTAAACATTCCTCGATCAAAAGCAACATCATTTCTGGTGTATTGGATTGCTACTAGATTGCGCAGTAAAAAAAGACGGTCCATTGTCATACCAACTTCTAACTTCACTGCCAAATCAAGATAAGATGTTGGATTTCCTAGTCCATAAATACAGGATACAGATGCTACGACCAAGGTATCTCGACGCTCGTATAGATGCCTAGTTGCACTTAGTCTAAATTTTTCAAGTTCTTCGTTTACTTTTGCATCCTTTTCAATAAAAAGGTCCCGATGTGGTACGTATGCTTCAGGTTGATAATAGTCGTAATAACTCACAAAGTATTCAACAGCATTTTCCGGAAAATATTGCTTGAATTCAACATACAGTTGTGCCGCTAATGTCTTGTTTGGAGCAAAAATTAAAGATGGCCGATTGAGCTCCGCAATTACGGAAGCCATAGTAAAAGTCTTTCCTGATCCAGTAACTCCCAGGAGAGTCGAGTAGGGCTCACCATTTTTAATTGACTCTACGAGAGTTTTAATCGCGGCAGGTTGATCGCCTGAAGGGGTATAAGGTGCGCAAAGCTTAAAGTTGCCCATACGCCATTACCTTAGATGTTCCTAATTTTTTCCCAATACCAAGCAAGCGTTAGTTCCTCCAAAGCCAAAACCATTATTTAAAGCGATGGTAAATTGTTTGGAACAACTTTTATTGGGTGTGACATTTAAATTACAATTTGGATCTTGATTATCAACATTGATAGTGGGGGGTATCAACTGATGCTCTAGGGCCATGATCGTTACAATAGTTTCAAGTCCGCCAGCTGCTCCTAATAAATGTCCATGCATAGATTTTGTACTACTCACATTCAGGGATTCTTCATGAGAACCGAAAATATTTCGTATCGCTTTACATTCTATCTGATCACCCACAGGTGTACTTGTGCCGTGCATGTTTATATAGCCAACTTGATCTGGCGTAATATTTGCATCCATCATAGCCAATTTCATAACTCTTGATCCTCCATCCCCATCAGGAGACGGACTGGTAATATGATAGGCATCTCCTGACATGCCATAACCAAGAATCTCTGCGTGTATTTTGGCTCCTCGTGCAAGAGCATGATCTCGCTCCTCGAGGATCAAAATGCCTGCTCCCTCCGCCATTACAAATCCATCACGATCCTTATCAAAAGGACGACTCGCTGCCATTGGATTATCATTGCGAGTACTGAGGGCTCTCATCGCTGAAAAGCCTCCCACCCCTAGAGGATTGATAACAGAATCTGACCCACCGGCAATCATAAGGTCAGCATAATCGTGAGCAATAAGGCGAAAAGCATCCCCGATAGCATGATTACCCGTTGCACAAGCAGTAGCGACCGAAGAATTAGGGCCTTTTAAGCCATACCTTATCCCAACAGAACCTGAAGCCATATTGACAATAAGCGAAGGGATAAAAAATGGGCTAATGCGCCTCGGACCCCTAAATTGGCTTGCCTCATGCCAAATAGTATCTAGACCTCCAATACCAGACCCGATATAGACGCCAAAACGCTCTTTAGCACTAGGAGTAAGTTCATATTGATTAAAACCGGCGCTGTCCCATGCTTCGCTAGAGGCTGCCATTGCATATTGTATAAAAATATCCATTTTTTTTTGATCTTTTCGATCAATGAAATTATCGGGGTTAAATCCTTTAACTTGGCCTGCAATCTTACAGGAATATTCCGATGTATCAAATCGATCAATTAACGAAATTCCACTCTGTGCATTTACTAATGAATCCCAAGTATCGTTTACGTTATTACCACATGGATTTATAGTACCCATCCCGGTAATAACAACTCGGCGCTTGGAGTGACTTGACA
>CAWULW010000074.1:0-4451 GCA_963923615.1 uncultured Holophagaceae bacterium | reverse complement strand
TTCGATCTGCTCAAGTGCACTCCACTAAAGGAGCCTTCTTTTCGTTGGAAATGAGTCATGAAGAAGTATTTCTTCGCTTACTGTCTTCTTTGACCAAGATTAATATGAAGGATATTCAATCTGGAAGAATTAATGATGACCAACTTAATCAACTTTATGCTGGTCGAGATAATCTCGTAACACTCCCTATTTATGTATGTGATCAAGCATCTATTACGGTACCGCAAATTGAAGCGATGATTCTTAAGCACCAAAGCTCAACTAATCAAAGACTCGATTTTGTCATCATTGATTATTTACAGCTTATTAGCTCACCTGAAACTAGTCGATCAATCCGTCAAAATGAGGCAATAAGAATCGGAGAAATAAGTCGGGGATTAAAACTTATCGCTAAAAACTACCAAATTCCTATTATTGTCCTCTCCCAGTTGAATCGAGAAGTAGAGCATAGAGCAGGTGGTAAGCCTCAGTTATCAGATCTGAGGGATTCGGGAGCTATCGAGCAAGATGCTGATATTGTGGCTTTTATTCATCGAAGGATGAATCCGTCAGTAGAGAGTAGCCAGCCAGATAATAATGCTGAACTTATAGTCGCTAAACATCGAAATGGGCCCACGGCCAATTTACCTCTCATCTTTCAGCCAGACCACGCAACTTACTATGCACTTGAAAGAACGACGGAGGGTTTTGATAATCTCGCTTAGATAATTAACTACTCCAATCCAAATGTGTCAGTCTCAAGTTCTTTCTTAATTATGCCCATAAACTGGTCTGCGACAGCTCCATCTACTACTCTATGATCAAAACTCAGACCACTAAACATCATTTGTCTAATCGCAATTGAATCGTTACCGGATTCATCCGTGAGGACCATTGGTCGTTTTACAATAGATCCAATCGCTTGAATAGCAACTTGAGGTTGATTGATAATGGGAAGAGCAAAGACATCCCCAAAAACACCAGGATTAGTAATAGTGAAGGTTCCACCTGATACTTCATCAGGTGATAGTTTTTTGCTTCGAGCTCTATCAGCTAAATCATTAAGACTTCTAGCAAGACCGCCCAAGTTTAAACTATCGGCATTTTTAATAACAGGAACGATAAGGCCCCAATCAAGAGAGACAGCAACTCCTAGGTTAATATCCTGTTTGTAAATAATATTTTCTCCATCAACAGAGGAATTCAGGACCGGAAAAGATTGGAGGGCCTTAATTACTGCCTTCATTATGAATGGCATATAGCTCATTTTTGTGTCATAGGTATCTTCGAATTTTTTGCGATGACGAATGCGTAGATGAGATACATTCGTCATATCAATTTCAAAAATGGTGTACACATGAGGGCTAGTCTTGAGTTTTGAATTGACCATGTTGTCAGCAATGATTTTTCTCATGCGCGACATGGGTTCGATTTTGACCCTTTCCTCGGGAGTGAAGGCTGGTACATGAGGAGTGGGAGGTATAGAAAGTCCTGGAACGGCCCCAAGAGTTGGAGCTGAAGGATCATGGCGCGGTCCCATAATAGGCATGGGCACCAATAAACCTGGGGAACCCAAGGATCGATTTTTTTCTTTTACGACTTTTTCGATGTCGGATTTTGTGACTCTCCCGTTTTCGCCAGTACCGTCGATATGAGTGATATCAATATTGTGTTGCTTAGCTATTTCTCTTACCAAAGGGGATGATTTTGTTTTTAAACGTGTTTCTAAGCTTTCCTCCGCCTTATTTCTGGAATTACGAGGTGGTAAAGAGTGATTCAAGTTTGATGTATTATCAGCAGAGGGCATAGAAGCAGCAGCTGGTTGCGGTTGGGCCACCTGACTTCCAATTCGAGCCACAACCGTTCCCACTGCGACTGTCTTATTGATATCAACTAAGATTTCCGTAATTATTCCAGCAGAAGGCGATGGAATTTCGGCGTCAACTTTATCTGTTGAGATTTCATAGAGAGTTTCATCTTTTTCCACGAGATCTCCAACTTTCTTATGCCACTTTAAAATAGTAGCTTCGGCGATACTCTCACCCATTTGCGGCATAATCACATCAAAAGACATGCAAGCTCCTAGAGTTTTGGTTGAGTTAGGTGATAAGAATTAGATAATTGAAACGCATGAGCTAGTTCTAATAGTTTGACATCACTTCGTATAGGCGCAATGAGCTGAATACCGACCGGGAGTTGATATTCAGAATTAGGCAACCGAACAAAGCCTCCTGGTACTGATATGCAAGGTAGACCCGAAAGAGAAGTGGCTGCACTGTACACATCCGATAGGTACATTTCAGCAGGGTCCTTGGACTTAGCACCCAATGGAAATGCGACTGATGGGCTGACGGGAGTAAGTAAAAAATCTACGTTAGTAAAGGCCTCATTAAAATCTCGAGTAATCAGATTTCTCGCCTTGAGAGCTCGGTAATAATATTCATCTACATGGCCTTGGTTCAAACAGAAGGCACCTAATAGAATCCTTCGCTTAGCTTCTTCTCCTAGTCCTTCATCACGTGTTTTAGCAATTAGGTTAAGGAGGGTTGAAGTCTTGGATGTCCTATGTCCGAATCGTATTCCATCAAATCTAGCAAGATTAGAAGATACTTCCGCTACACATATAAGATAGTAGGTATCAATAGCATAAGAAGTATGGGGAAGGGTGACAGAAACCATGACTGCTCCCAAATTCTCAAATTCCCTTATGCTTGTTTCAATGACCTGACGAACAGCCGGGTCAATACCCTCAGTGAAATATTCTTTCGGAAGACCTATTCGAATTCCTTTCAAATTAAGTGGGCGGAGTGGATAGAGGTTCTCGCATCTTGGCAATTTGATAGAAGTTGAGTCTTGTATGTCCTCACCAGCGATCACGCTCAACAATGCGCCAACTTCAAAAGCTGACAAAGCGCAGGGTCCGACTACATCTAAGCTAGAAGCCATGGAGGTAAGCCCATACCGACTTGAGATACCATAAGTTGGACGCATAGCAGTCACATTACAGAAACTACCTGGAAGCCTAACAGAACCACCTGTGTCACTACCCAGTGCGGAAACTACATATTGTGCTGAGATTGAGACAACAGAGCCACTTGAACTCCCCCCTGAAACACGGCGATTGTCCCAAGGGTTCAGGGTAGGGCCGTAGGCACTGAATTCACCACTGCTTCCCATGGCAAATTCATCCATATTGGTCTTCGCAATCGGTATAGCACCGGCATTGAGTAATTTATTTACAACCGTAGCATTGTAGTTGGAGATATAGCCCTTGAGTATCTTGGAACCACAAGTCATATGGGACCCGGACCAATTAAAATTATCTTTTAGTGCAACAGGTAGACCTACCATTGCACCCCGGTCATTATTTTTGATTCGTTTGTCTGACTTGCGTGATAAGTGAATTGATTCTTCATAATAGTGCGAGATTAGTGCATTCAATTTTGGATCATATTTATTTATCTTATTGAAGGATTCCTCTATCAAATCCCTTGAGGATATTTCACCTTTATGGAGCATCGTTCTCCATTGGGTCGAATGGGGAAAAGTCATAGATTGGTACCCTCACATTCAAGTTTCGCAGATATTTTCATGTACATGAAGAGTGAATTCCAAACCTAGTACATTAAACGATGTTCGACCATTAAACATTTATCTTTGACCACTAGAATCCCCTTTTTATTGAGTCGATACTCTTCATGAGGTTGTAATTTCATATTCAACTGAAACCAACATATTTTAGGAGTCCATGGAAGACTGCAAATATCATCAACAAGCTTTTCAAGGTCCTCGCTTTTTCTGAATACATTGATCACATCAACTTGGCTTACTTCTGAAAGACTTTTATATATTGGAATGCCCGAGATAGGATATCTAGGCTCAGGGTTGACTCCGTAAATCAGATAACCTGAATTCTTAAGGTATTTTGCCACACTGTAACTAGCTCTCCAGGGTTTAGCCGAAAGACCCACGACAACCACAGAATTAGCCACCCTAAGAATATCTTGCCATGCGGTCATAACTTAATAATCCAAGAAATAAATTTAAAGAAGGAAGGACTTGATACACTTATTTTCTCACTTAGTAAGGGTTCTGTGCGATGCCTTATCTTTCTGCTGGTGCAACTCATGCGGGTCTTATTCGAGATCTAAATGAAGATTGTTTTCACGCTGATGATTCGGTTGGTTTATACCTAGTCGCCGACGGCCTCGGGGGTCATACGGCTGGAGAGGTTGCTAGTAAATTAGCAATTGAGACTATTGTGCAATCAGTTAAATCAGATTATCTCAAAACACCAAAAAGTCGTATGGAATCCGCTTTCCATAAAGCGAGTCAGTCTATCTTGGTCCATATCGAGGCAAATCCTGATCATCTTTCTATGGCCTCAACTGCGGTTGGAATTTTAATGGAAGGTCAAAGCGCTACCATAGCTCATGTTGGAGACTCGCGAGCCTATCTTCTTAGAAATAAAA
>CAWULW010000073.1:0-4519 GCA_963923615.1 uncultured Holophagaceae bacterium | reverse complement strand
TCCAGGCTATCTGATCGATATTCTTCCGTATTGATGCCGGGCTATACCCATCAGAGGAAGGCGATGCCTACTACCTTTGGATTTTGGATCGCTTCGTATTCTGAAGGATTGACCGAGTTATTGTGGGCAGGAAAAGGTCTCTATTCTCAACTAAACCATTCGCCCCTCGGTGCTGCAGCCGGCTTTGGAAGTCCGGTACCACTCGATCGTTCTTGGGTCGCTGAATTATTAGGATTTCAAGACCCGCAGCGCAATGCTCTCAATATCATGTCAAGTCGAGGTCGCTATCAACTCGATTTTCTTCATTGGATCAATCAGATAACTAATATACTTGAAAAACTTTTTATTGATTTGGCTGTTTTTTCTCAAGAAGAGTATGAATTTATTTCTCTCCCTGATGCTTTCACCACCGGCAGTAGTATCATGCCGCAGAAACGAAATCCAGATGTGCTGGAGTTGGCACGTGGACGATGTCGCGAAATTCGGGGTCTCAAGACCACTCTTGAGAATATATCCACAGGTCTACCCTCTAGTTATCATCGCGACAGTCAACTCCAAAAATACTATTTGGTTCGTTCTTTCGAATTGGCCCAAAATCTATTACACCTGGCTCCTGAACTGATGGACAATCTTCAAGTTCACGAAGATCGAATGCTGAAAGCGTGCACACCCGGAATCTTTGCAACCCATGAGGCCTACCAATTGGTTCAAGATGGGCTGCCTTTTAGAGAAGCTTACCAACGCATTGGTAATCAGGTATTGAGCGGAACCTTCAAAGCCCAGCCTCCTCAGTCCTATCTGGGCCGTTTGCATCAGGACTTTCAGGAGGAGGCCCGTCATCGTAATCAGCAATTAGCCACTTTACAAGCTTGGGGTACCGAAACTCAAAATCATCTTGAAAATCTTTTTAAGAAACTCTTGGAGCGCGTATGAGTTCATCTAAAGTATTGTTAGCATTTTCGGGTGGATTAGATACGACTTTTTGCTTGGTATACCTAAAAGAGCAAGGATATGAAGTCCATACTGCTACCGTAGATACGGGAGGTTTTTCTTCAGATGAAATTGCCCGTATTCAAGATCTATCCCAGTCCCTAGGTGCTCATACTCATACCCTTATCGATGGGAAGAAGGATCTCTTTGAGCATTACTTGAAGTTTCTCATTTTCGGAAATGTTCTGCGAGGTCAGGTTTACCCTCTTTCTGTTTCTGCCGAACGTGTCTGTCAAGCGCGGTGCTTGATCAGTCTTGCCCACAAGCTTAATGTGGGTGCTCTTGCCCATGGATCTACTGGATCTGGTAATGATCAGGTTCGTTTCGATGTAGCATTCAGAACTCTATATCCCAAGGCCACCATCCTCACCCCCATTCGAGATCTATCCCTCTCTCGACAAGAAGAGGTCTCCTATCTAGCTAAACGAGGGATTACTGTCCCTCCTAAAACAGGGGTTTACTCCATTAATGAAGGAATGTGGGGCACCAGCATCGGAGGACAGGAGACCTTAACCTCATGGGACTTCCTACCTGAAAATGCTTTTCCCCGAGGAAGTGTATCAAGGGAACAAGACGCACAAGAACTTCTCCTTACCTTTGAAAAAGGAATCCCAACTCATGTAAATCAAAAGAAGATGGATCCTGTTGAGCTTATACAAACTCTCAATACCCTAGGATCTGCTTTAGGACTTGGCCGTGGAACGCATCTAGGAGAAACCATTTTGGGTATTAAAGGCCGAATTGGTTTTGAGGCACCGGCAGCCTATCTTCTAATCACGGCCCATCGGGAACTTGAAAAACTGGTCTTAAGTGGAAAGCAACTATTTTGGAAGGAGACGCTGGGCAATCTCTATGGATCACTGCTGCACGAGGGACATTTTTTAGATCCTCTAGCTCGAGATGTAGAGGCTTTTTTGAGTCATAGCCAAGCCCGTGTGACCGGTGAAGTGCGTTTAAAACTTGAGCCGCTAACTTTCTCGGTATTAGGCTGTCGGTCTACCTTTTCACTTATGAATTCTCAATTGGCAAAGTACGGCGAGAGCAATGCCCTATGGTCGAATATGGATGCTTTAGGATTCACCCGAATATTTGGGATGTCCCAACAACTCCATCACCAGGCTGGCTCTCACAATAATCAGGAGTCTTCATGAGAATTCATGTTGATAAAATTGGTTCGGTCACCCGAAATTTGCAACTGGGACGTACTCTTACTCTCTCCGATCAATTCCTAGTAGAGCCGGGCTCGGTGATCGCCTGTCGGGTACATGGAGAGAAATCTACCTACAATCAATTAGAAGATCCCTATGGTCGACTGATTACCCTTCATCAAGGTGATCTTGTAGTGGGGGCTTTAGGTCATCGTAATGCGCTACATGGCTACGAAGGGGTGATGCCTCATCAACTGAAGGTTGGCGATACCCTGCATATGTTAAACATGGGTGGCGTGATGGGTCTCTGCCAATCACATAATCCTGACGTAGGGGCTCCCTTTCGATTAGAAGTTCTTGGTCAGGTCATGTTATTTCCTGAATTTCAATCTCGTATAGGTCAACCGGCCCATATTTCGATGGGTGCCCTTCAATCACGAGACACCTTAGTACGATGCCCGGTGGTGTATATTGCAGGAACTTGCATGAATGCCGGGAAGACTGCAGCGTGTTGCGCTGTGATTCGAAGTTTTTCTCAGCGGGGTCTTAAAATAGGTGGGGTAAAGCTTACCGGTGTTTCCCTTCAGCGAGATATTTTAAGTATGCGGGACTACGGCGCATCAGAGATTCTGGATTTTACAGATGCAGGTATCGTGTGTACATCAAAAGATACGGCTGCTTCGACTGCCAAGACCTTATTAACGGCGATGTCCGAAATGGAAGTGGACCTGATTGTAGCTGAGACCGGAGATGGGATTCTAGGAGAGTATGGGGTTCAATCTATATTGAGTGACCCAGATCTCAATCAATTAAGTACAGCCTTTATTCTCTGCGCCAATGATCCCGTCGGCGCATTGGGGGGCGTGGAGACCCTCACCAAACACTTTGGGATAAAGGTTGATATCGTAGCTGGGCCCGTGACAGATAATCGAGTAGGCGAACGATTTATAGAATCTCTAGGGCTTCCCGCACGAAATGCTCGTAGTAATCCTAAGGCATTGGGTGATTTGGCTTTTGAAATTTGTTATCCACACGCCCAGGTGACCTCATGAAATCCATCATTCTTGGGGCTTCCGGATATGGAGGTGGCGAACTCTTCCGATGGCTCTCACAACACCCCAACATCGATTCGATCGAAGGAACGTCCCGTGCGAATAGAGGAAAACCGGTCTCATCGGTGCATCCTAATCTCCTTGGGTTAGTGGATCAATTATTTGTCGAAGAGATTAATTGGAGAAACTATATTCATGAGAAAGAAATTGTTGTGTTTGCGAGTCTGCCTCATGGGGAATTCAAAAACCAATACTCTTTATTAGAAAATGAATGGAAACAACTTGGGTTATCTGAACGTATTCTTTTAATCGATTTATCCCATGATTTCAGAGTAAATTCTCGATTCATATACGGTCTTTCAGAAGTGAATGCTCATCAACTGAAAGGATCGAAGCGTATTTCGAATCCGGGTTGTTTTGCTACGGCGCTTCAGTTGGGCATGCTTCCTCTTGCACCTTACAGACCCGAAAAGATATTTGTGAGTGCTGTGACGGGGTCGAGTGGCTCCGGTGCTTCCGCTAGTTCTACAACTCACCACCCCACACGATCCAATGACTTTAGGGCCTACAAAATGCTCTCTCACCAGCATGAGGAAGAAATTCTTCATAGTTGTGCTCAACAAGGTTGGAAGCCAATGTTATCTTTTGTTCCCCAATCCTCTTCGTTAGTTCGGGGTATTTTTGCTACTATCCAACTGACCCCCAACGAGGCCATGAAAGATTTAGACATTCCAACCATCTTTAAGAATTTTTATCGGGACAAATTCTTCATACGCTGGACGGATGGAACGCCTCGTATCCTCAGCACAATAGGGTCCAATTTTGCTGATCTTCATGTGATGGCTCAAAACGATAAAGTCCTGATTATGGTGGCTCTTGATAATCTAGGGAAAGGCATGGCTTCCCAGGCAGTTCAGAACATGAATCTTGCTTTAGGGTTACCTGAGTGGACCGGGCTTCGCCAAGCCGGGCCCTATCCACTCTGATGCTTTGATTAGGAGACCTCATGGATACCAAGTTATTAACACGGGAAGCCCTAAGGGCTTTTGCTGAATCTCAAAGATCAGCTTTCGAAAAGGAACTCAAAACCTTGGTTGAGATTCCAAGTATTAGCGCGGATCCCTCCAAGGCTCAGGATATTCAGCGTTGCGCACAAGCAGCGAAAAGTCTCTTCGAGCGTTATGGTGGGCAAGCTGAAATTTTAGAGACTCCGGGTAATCCTCTGATCCATGGATGGTTCAGTAAGGATTTCAGTAAAACTATTACGGTGTACAACCATATGGATGTGCAGCCAGCAAATGAACCCGAGTGGACGGCGGAGCCTTTTGA
>CAWULW010000072.1:0-4529 GCA_963923615.1 uncultured Holophagaceae bacterium | reverse complement strand
AGACTCAATCCAAAGAAACCTTTAGTGTGTATCTTTGGTGGATCTAAAATTGGAGACAAAATTTCACTGATTCAACAATTTATTAACCGTGCGGAGCATATTCTTATCGGAGGGGCTATGGCATATGCATTTTTAAAAGCCCAGGGAATCTCCACAGGAGACAGCTTGATACACGAAGGAAGCGTGGAGCAAGCGGAAGAGATACTTAAACTTCTCACATCAAGTTCGACCCAACTCCATCTTCCAATGGATCACCTCGTTTCTCCTCCAAGGGGCAGCCAGGTCCTCGCCAGTATCACTGATGGATCAGAAATACCTGAGGGTCGGAAAGCTTTAGATATCGGTCCCGAAACAATTGCCTCTTATAGCGAAATCATTAGTCAAGCTTCCACCATACTCTGGAACGGTCCCATGGGGTGGTTTGAAGAAGCAGCATACGCAACAGGGACCTTGAGCATGGCAGAGCAGATTGCCTTGAGATGCACTAACGGAGCGTATGCGGCCGTTGGGGGTGGCGATAGCTTAGCCGCGGTCAATCTTGCAGGGGTCGCAAATCAGATTTCTCATATGAGTACTGGCGGAGGGGCAAGTCTCGAGTACCTGAGCGGTATCCAATTACCTGGGCTCACCAACCTGATCAAACACTAGAATTCTAGATAGACTGAACGCATATGATCCATCGTCATCTCATAGCTAATTTTAAAATGAATCTCTTGGATTCAGAAATTCATACTTATCTATCCAGACTTGATCAATCCAATGTGCTCAAGGGCGGTCTAAATGAGCACCTACATGTTGGAATCGCCCCTTCCACTCCCTATCTCTTAAGCTGTAAGAAATATCTATCGACTAGATCAACTCCTTTAGACCTATACGCTCAAAATATAGCCATGGCCACCGAAGGGGCTCATACCGGTGAGGTTAGTGCAAGGCAAGTTCGAGATTGCGGTGCCCAAGGGTCGATCATTGGACACAGTGAACGACGAAGTAGGTACCATGAGAACTCGAAGATTCTTATTGAGAAGATGAGAATATTAAAAGAAATGAATATGAGGGCGATCTATTGCCTCGGAGAGGATACTTCGGATTTATCCGACCAGGCTCTAGAGAACGTATTGGGGGAACAGGTAAAGAGCCTGATTGATTTCCCGTTTAATCATCTCATCGTCGCCTACGAGCCTAAGTGGGCTATTGGAACAGGGCGAGACGCCCAACCTCAACATATCCACAAAGCCGCCTCCTATATCCATCGACATCTAAACATGCTGTACGGTCCGGATCAGGCTGCCAAGATTCCGCTCCTATACGGTGGAAGTGTCAATGCTCAAAATTTTTCGGCCATCTTGGGTGTTAAAAACATTCACGGAGCGCTAGTTGGATCTGCAAGTCTAGATTTAGATCACTTTATTGCTTTGATTGAAATCTTCATCAACGCTAACCTATCAAAGTAAAACGAATTTTTTAGGATCTTTATGCTAATCGTTTTAGACAAAAACGCTTCTGCCGAGTCTATCCGAAGAGTTCAATCTTTCCTCAGAGACCACGGGATAGATAGCCAATCCCATACGGATCCGCTTTCACAAACTATCATTGCCCCCAATGCCTCAAAGAAACTCACAGTTCGTCAACTCGAAGCTTTTGAGGACGTGATCCGAGCGGTTCCCATCACTAGTCCCTACAAATACGCGTCCATCCAAGGAATAAATGCTCCGACCATCTTTGATGTTGCTGGACTTAAGATTGGAGATGGCTCTTTGTGTCTTGTGGGGGGACCCTGTGCAGTCGAATCCAGGGATCAACTCTTCGGAATTGCACGGTATGTTGCGGAATCGGGAGTTAAATTATTTCGAGCTGGCGCTTTTAAACCCCGAACCAGTCCCTATGCATTCCAAGGGCTCGGGAAAGAAGGTCTTGTGCTACTAGCCGAGGTGAAAAAAGAATTTTCCCTGGGGATCGTAACCGAATGTTTGGACAATATGACTTTCGATGACGTCGAAGAAGTGGCTGATATTGTTCAAATCGGAGCTCGAAATATGCAAAACTTCAGTCTGCTTAAGCGTGCCGGGCGGTCAAGTAAACCGATTCTGCTTAAGCGGGGAAATTCGGCTTCGCTTGACGAATGGCTACTGGCGGCAGAATACATCTTAAGCGAGGGAAACTCTCGTGTGATTCTGTGTGAACGAGGTATTCGTACATGGTCGGATCATTCTCGTAACACCCTAGATTTATCGGTAGTTCCTGCCGCACGAAGATTAACACATTTACCAATCTTTGTAGATCCCAGTCATGCAGTTGGTCGACGCGATAGTGTCATTCCATGTGCGCGAGCTGCAGTGGCCGTCGGCGCCGATGGACTCTTGATTGAGACTCATTGTCAACCTGAACACGCCCTTAGCGATGGTCCCCAAGCTCTCTTGCAGTCCGATTATTTGGATCTTGTTGATCAGTGCAGAGAGATCCACAAACTCCTTCAAACCAAAACCTCCGTCCAGTTAGGCTTTTAAAGCTCGATCCATTTCCTCGGAGCCCCTCCCTAGGTTATGCTAGGGGATGGAGAGTGCATGTCAGGCCTAGTCTTAACTTTTCATATATTGGTCAGCATCCTCCTGGTAGCAGCTATTCTCCTGCAGCCAGGGTCCAAAGGACGTGGGGGGTTGGGTTCAGCCTACGGAGGAGGTTCTAGTGGAGCCTTCGGTCCGCAGGGGGCCACTCCATTCTTGGCCAAAGCCACTTATTGGTTGGCAGCTGGTTTTCTGACTACTTCATTTATTATCGAACTCTTGATTGTCAAATCTAATCAATCTGTTTTAGACGCTAAGCCTTCAATCAGTACCCCTGTATCACCTAATCCGGTCGAAAATAACCCTCCTCGTTAATCACACATTGACACTGCATTTTGGAACGGTAAGATTGTAAGACAAAGCCCGCGTGGTGAAATTGGTAGACACGCCATCTTGAGGTGGTGGTGGCCACAAGCCTTAGCAGTTCGAGTCTGCTCGCGGGCACCACTCTTTCGTCCCCATCGAGATGTGCCATGACCTCCCCGCTGGAACATCGCCATGCCGCAAAGCTCCTTGCACCGTTAGCAAGATGGTTTGATCTCCATAAACGTCAACTTCCCTGGAGGGCAACCAATCTTCATATAAGGCATCACAATCCCTATGCCGTTTTAGTCTCTGAGTTCATGCTGCAACAAACCCAAGTTAATACGGTTATCCCCTATTTTAAACGCTGGATGCGACGCTTTCCAAACGTGAATAAATTAGCAGGCGCCTCTCCCGATATAGTCATGAAGCACTGGGAAGGCTTGGGTTATTATCGGCGGTGTCGCAACCTCCAGATTAGCTCTCAATGGATTAAAAAAAATGGTTGGCCTAAGGACCGATCTGAGATGGAATCATTACCGGGGATTGGACCCTACACTTCCGCTGCTATTGGTTCCATTGCCTTTCAATGGCCAACTCCCGCCCTTGATGGCAATGTTATTAGGTTTTTATCGCGGTTTCATGCGATAAACCTAACCCGAAGGCATCAAGTGTCATTTATGGAAACTTGGCTCCAACCTGCACTTCAAGTGTTGGGTCCTTCACGCCTAACCCAGGGGCTCATGGAGTTTGGGAGTCTAGTCTGTAAAAAATATGAACCTGCTTGTTTATCCTGTCCTATCAAAAGAGATTGCCAAGCCTATCAATCAGATCGGGTAGATCTTTTCCCAAAGCCAAAGAAGAGAATCAAGCCTCAGATAAAACATCGAGCCGTTTTAATCATCACTCGGAAAGACCGGATTTTAATTCAGAATCCACAATCAGATGGTCTTTTAGGAAATCTCTACTGTTTTCCTACCTTCAATTTATCTCCAAGGGAGCGAGCGACTATCCCCTATATCCACCGCTACTCTCATATCATTGAGTATATTTATCCTTCTAGAATACAAGTCGATAATATTGAGATAAATTCAGGCTATCGTTGGGTGACACTGAATCAATTATCCCGATTACCTCTTGGCAAACGAGACTTAGCCCTGCTGGGTCAGATGCATAAACTTAAAGACCCAAAGAATTTATCGATTAAGATAATTTCAAGGGCTTGTAAAAATATTTTTAAGAAGTAATACGTATAACTTAGTCTCGCAATACTAAGAAATACCAAGCTCATCCAATTCTTGCTGAGCAATCTTCGACTCTTGTGTACCAGAGAATCCTTCAGTTAGTTCACGAAATGCTTTGATTGCGGCAGGTTTTAAGTTCTGACGAAGCAGGCATTGAGCACGCTTCAGCTTTGCTGGTAAAAACTGAGAGGAAGAAGGCACTTCACGAATAATTTGCTCAAAAACAACCTGGGCACTATCGAAAGCCTTGGTGTTATAAAAACATAGCCCAAGGAAGAAGAGAGCCAACGGCTTATTCGGACTCGTGGGATAGGCCTCTACATAGTTTTTTAAAGCGGTAGATGCCACCGTGTAATTACCTCGGTTATAGTCTAAAACCTGTCTCTTATACACATCTCCGAGCCCACGAGACGTAGAGGAA
>CAWULW010000071.1:0-4600 GCA_963923615.1 uncultured Holophagaceae bacterium | reverse complement strand
GTTCAGGTAAATCTATTGATTTTAATTCCACACTAGTGACTTCGACGCCCCACGGCTCGGTCGCAAGATCGACGATCTCTCTCAACCTTCTGACTAGAGCTTCTCGATCACTTAATATTTGATCTAACTGCACTTCACCCAAAATTGAACGGAGAGATGTTTGAGCTTTTTGGCTTGTTGCATAGTCGAAATCTTCAACACCCGTAACCGCCAAGATGGGATTAGTAACTTTGTAGTAAACAACAGCACTTACTTTTAGTGTCACGTTATCTTTGGTTATGATGTCCTGGCTCGGAACATTGAGAACGATGGATCGAAGTGAAATTTTTACTTGTCTTTCAAAAGGCCTAAAAACAAAGATCAATCCTGGGCCCCTTATACCAATCATTCTTCCGAGCCTGAATATGACGCTTCGTTCATACTCGTTAACGATACTAATGCATGTAAAGATGTAAAACAGTAAAACAAACAAAAGAATCATATGTATGGCCTCCCTTCGCTCATTGTCTCACGAATAAGTTATGCTCCTGCTCTTCGCCAATTGTTGTAAATAAACCATGGCCAGGTATAACTAAAGTTTCAGGGGGACATGTATATATTTTTTTTAAAATACTTTCCTTAATTTGATCTTTGGAGCCGCCCGGTGTATCTGTTCGGCCCACACTTCGACGAAAAAGAGTGTCGCCGGCAAGTATCACTTTCCCTTTATGGAAGTCTCCGAAAAAACAGCATGAACCAGGAGTGTGTCCAGGTGTGTGAAGAATTTTGATTCCTAGAAATTTATCTGATTCAGTCAGTGGAGTCATGTTGGGGGTCTCGACTGAAGGAAGCCCGAAAAAATCAGTTTGACGATCTAGGTTTTTAATTAAGAAATCATCATCTTCATGAAGAAAAGCTGGGCAATCGTAAAATTCTTGTAATTCTTTGGTTGCCCCAACGTGATCGAAGTGTGCGTGAGTATGAAGTAAAGCTTTTATCTTGATTTTTAATGAATTCACCTCCTCCTTGATTCGCTGAGGTTCACCACCCGGGTCCACCACGAATCCTTGACGAGTAGATTGATTCCAAACCAAAGTACAATTACATTGTAAATCGCCCACTTTGAAGGTCTTGAGTTGTAACACCTGTAATAATCCTCGTGGGTACAATGGTATCTACTTAACTATGATATCAAACTCTACTGATAAAAACCAAAATCATAATCTGCTACCCTTTAAATGGTCCCATTGGGATGGAATTCTGATTTGTTATTTTTTATGCATCGGGTTTATTTATTTCCGATATTTCACATTTTTACCTGACCGAATTCCTACGTGTTTACATTCTGACAGTGCTGCAAGTGCATGGATATCTTATAAAAGTGAAGGATGGCTTCTTTTTGGACTTCCTTCTTTGCTTTGGTTCTTTCTCTCGGGTATCTCTTTGCTTAAAAGTTCTGACAAGACCGTTTGGCAAAGAAACATACGTGAACAGACAATGGTAAAACTTAGGGGGTTCCTACCCTTCACTATTGGCATATTTATAACAGTCAATATTTTTGGGCCTTTAGTTCTATCAATTTCTCCATGCATCACGTTAACTCTATCTCTATCTTTTTTGTTGATATCAATATTTTTAGGCCTGCGCTGGATTCAAAAAATGATTCCTTCAGATCTAAGGGCTCATTATAAATATGGATTGATCTATCACAATCCTAACGACGCCTCAGTGTGGGTATCTCGAATTTCGGGTCTAGGCTGGACACTGAATTTTGCCCACAAGAAAGCGTATGTTTGGTTGATAGTTCTACTTCTTCCAATCTTTTTGGTAATTTTATTTACCTTGATTGATTAACTCAGTTGCCAATGCCTACTTTCGTTCACACCCAACTCAATAAATCCTCAATACTAAGGCGTAAGCTCAATGATCTCCCAAATCTACCCGGTTGCTATCTGTATCGTGATCATGAAATGAACCTGCTTTATGTAGGAAAAGCTAAGTGTCTCAAAAAGAGGGTTAAAAGCTATTTTTTTAATAAGCGCCTTGATGCTAAAACTAAACGTTTGGTTGCTCGTATATGGGATGTTGAATTTCTTGTCTGCTCCAATGAGCTAGAAGCACTTGTTCTAGAAAATAACCTTATAAAAAAGCATCGCCCTCCCTTCAATATCCTTCTCAAGGATGATAAAAGTTATCCGTATATCAAACTTACTCGGGAGCCTTTCCCAAAAATCTTCGTAACACGTAGAATTCTTAAAGATAAGGCTTATTATTTCGGACCCTTCTTCCCCTCTAGTGCAGCTTATCGCACTGCAGAGCTTATCTATCGATTTTTCCAGATTCGTGACTGTGATATTGAGATTGATGGAAAAAGGGGGCATGCTTGTCTGAAATATCAGCTTCATCGTTGTACCGCTCCTTGTATAGGAAACATTGAAGAAGCCGGTTACCAAGAGCAAGCTAATAGAGCAAGGCTTTTTCTTGAGGGTAACAGCGAAGAGTTAAAACAACGTCTCCAAGAAGCCATGTGGAAAGCTTCGGAACTTCAGGCCTTTGAACAAGCAGCGCAGCATCGAGATGCTCTCAATCAATTGGACTTTTGGCTATCAAAACAAAAAGCATCTAGCGCTGATCTTGTTGATACGGATATTTTCGGATCAGCCCTACTAGATGATCGAGCTTGTATTCATAGACTACTAATTCGGGGTGGGAATATCGTCGCCCGTCACGAGTATCTTATGGAAAATACCGAGGTCATGACTCCGGCTATTTGGGCTGAAATTATCCAAGGAATCTACTCCAAGGAGATTTGCCCTGATCGACTTCTGCTTGAAATGAAACCCGATCATGAAGATACATTATTACAATGGCTAAGAGAAAGTAGGGTCTCGAAACCAAAAATTATCATCCCTCGGCAAGGAAATAAAGTTGAGTTGCTCGCTATGGCTCAAGAAAACGCTAAATTGGCTCTAGAGAGTAAATTCGAACCGGCTCAACTTACGTTAGCGACCCTTCAGGGACTTCAAAAGATTTTAGATTTGGTTCGCATCCCTCATCGAATAGAGTGTTTCGATGTGAGTCATAGTCATGGAACAGAAGTAGTAGCAAGTCTAGTATGCTTCATAAACGGTAAGCCCGATAAGTCAAATTACCGCCGATTCAAGATGACTATTGACAAGAATGATGACTTTTCTCAAATAAAGGAAGCTGTAGTGCGTCGTTATCGTCGCCTCAGAGATGAGGGTTCAGTCTTTCCTGATCTCGTTTTAATCGATGGGGGACAAGGACAATTGAACGCCGCTTTGAACGCTCTTGACAAACTAAATCTTTCACATCTAGAGTGTGCTTCCATTGCAAAAAAAGAAGAATTGGTCTTTCGACCCAACCTTCCCAATCCTATTCGTATTCCAAGGACCAGTCCAATTCTGCATCTGCTCCAGAGAGTCAGGGATGAAGCACACCGTTTTGCTATTACATATCATCGTTCACTTCGTTCAAAACGAATCTTCGAAAACGAACTGATTTCTATCAAAGGAATAGGGGCTCAAACCGCTCGAAAACTTCTGTATCATTTCGGTTCAGTAAAACAAGTACAAAAGGCTCCGATCGAAGAGCTCAACGCAGTTATTGGATCACGCTTAGCCCAATTTGTTGATGCTTGGAGAAATTCTTAGATATTCATGGTCAATCGTCTTCTGATTCCCATTGAGAGAGCCTTGGAATAAATAGAAAAAAACAAATGGGGGTCAGCATAATGAAGGAACCAACATAGCGTGAGACGCTCCAACCTGAAATCAACCAGTACAGTAGCCCATACCAAGTTGTCATTTGGATCACTAGGGTATAGATCAGAGATTCCCGAAAAATAATATATGGTTTCTCTTCGTTCGAGTGGACTTTAAATTGAGAGAGCATTTTCCCTGAACGGTAATTTACAAAAAACACACCGATAAGAGTTAAACCCGTAAGAGTATAACTAAATTCTTTAACCAGATCGCTAGAATTAAAATTCCCCGGAGCTACTTTTTCCGTCATAATCAACAACAACAAAATAAGTGGCCAAGCGACACATACAATAAGGCCCATCATCCGTGCGATTCGATACCGAAATATAAGATTCGAAGAACTTTTCATAAATAAGTGCTTAAAGTTATAGATGTTAATATTTTGACATATGAAGTCTTTTGGGAATCTAAATATTTTCCTTTTGGTCTATCTCTTATTTGTGGGATGCATTCGAGAAAATATTTCCTCGGGTCAAACCCTAGAAACAGAACTATATCTGTTCGATAGCGCTTCAAATGAAATTCTGGCGTACCAAGATTTAAATACGCTTTATAGTGCCTCTACTGTTCCCAGTCCTTCCCGAGTACTGACTAATGCCAATTTCTCTCGAGTAACAAACTTAGCATGGGCAGGCATGGCTCTCGACAGTCAATTAGGTCAACTTTACTTGGTTTCTGAATCTGGAACAGTTATACGTATTAACCGTATACGAGAACAGACTGGTGTGATTGCCAATAGCGATCTCACAACTTTTACGTTAGACCCTAACCAGCGACTACAAAATTCTAAAATTTGCCAAGTATCCCTTGATTCCTCAAACCACGCTCTATACATT
>CAWULW010000070.1:0-4623 GCA_963923615.1 uncultured Holophagaceae bacterium | reverse complement strand
CGTTAGACCGCCTATACCACTATCGAAGACTGCGATGGGAGATGACATTGTTATTAGTTTAGCCGTGCATGAAGAGCGACCCAACTTCCTTCTGTTTGGATCGAATGAATTTGGAGTCCTCCAAGAGTCAGTTGTATCGCTGCTTCATCTACCTGGGTACTAGGGATACCCGAAACAATTAAATGTCCTCCCTTGTTGAGATGCTGGATGAAACTAGGTAATAACTCAATAATGGTTTCGAGCAAAATATTAGCGACCACGCAGTCATAACGCCCAGTAATGTTGGGATCATCAAGAGACCCGATCACGTAGTCAAACTGTGGTTGGGGATTGAGATGTTGATTATCACCCAACAGTTCTTGAATACAGTTTTCGCAGTCAGGGTCATGATCGAGCGCGGTCACCTTTTCAATACCAACGAGAGAGGCCATAAGTGCGAGGAGTCCCGTTCCGCAACCAACATCTAGGAGTGAGTGAAGGGAGAATTCCTTTACTATTTTTTCAATAAAACGGGCACAAAGCCTCGTGGTTTCATGCCCCCCTGTACCAAACGCTAAGCCAGGATTCATCCGAATATTCCATCGTGAATCTTGGGGCACGATCTCTAGCCACTTAGGCACGATTCTAAAGTGATCACCAATCAGAATTGGCTTAAAACTCTCGCGACTTTGCTTCATCCAATCGGTTTCAGCAACAAGATCTAGAGACAGAATTTTTACGTGTGGGTTTTGTTTCAATTCATCGAGATTAGGCGTACTAGTAAAGTAACTTCTAAGAATCGGACTATCTATCTCAAACACAAGCGACTGAGCGCCAAGATTTACTAGCCGTTGCTCAAGCTCAGGCGTATTGCGCGCTTCAAGGGTTAAGCAAAAGATCATGCTCTATTGTAAAGGCTGATCTACATGCATGAAAGATGCCTTCTGTTCATCCAACAATATATAACCATGTATTATTGAGTTACTTCGTACCTCTTGAAAGAATTAAACGGTGATTTAGTGGCACTAACTTTTTCACAGATGGGCTCCCTCGGAAACCCAATGCCAGTCTTTTCTCTTCCCTCTACTCAGGGTCGGTTGTGGACAGATGCTGACCTTAGGTCAGCCCCAACTGTTTTGATAGTCATGTGCAACCATTGTCCTTATGTTCAAGCTGTTGAGGATCGGATCAATCAACTCGCTCGAGATTATCAAGGTCGCATTCATGTAGTAGGGATAAACGCAAATGACGCCGAGGCGTATCCGGAGGATAATTTTGAAGCGATGGTCGACCGATCGAAACTGAAACACTATGCTTTCCCTTATCTTTGGGACGAGTCACAAGACCTAGCTCGTGCCCTCGGAGCAGTATGTACACCCGATTTTTTTCTATTTAATGAGAATCATATTTTGGTTTACCGGGGACGGCTCGATGACTCATGGAAGGACCCTGCTCAAATTCAGCATCAGGACCTTCGAGATGCGGTGGAAGCAGTCTTGAATCATCGACCGGTTTCTTTAGATCAAAAACCATCGTTAGGCTGTTCGATTAAATGGAGGACCACATGACGAATAAAGGGTTACGAAAGATTTTTTTAGGTGGCTTATTCGCCACTCTACCGCTTTACGCACAATGGGATCTTCGTTTAGAAATCCCTTCTGTGAACAGCCGTAATTTACCCGACGCTCTACTCTCGGGGTCCACGGGACTTCAAAAGGGGGAATTCGATACCGGAAAGGGATTTATTGTTACGGGGAGTAAAGCGATTTTTGACGCCGGCCTGTTAAGTCTCGATGGAAGTTTGGAATATAGCGAATTCAAATCAACCGGCTCTATGATTCAATACTCCACTACGGCCTTGCCGGTCACGCTCGCCCAAACACAACTCGCAAGTCAAATTAAGCAGCAAGGAATCGGAGTCGGGCTAAATGCACAGGTTTGGGCTCCGTTCATTGGTGTAGCAGGAGAATTTGGTCTGATCCAGCGTTTTCAATCTTATGAAGTACTGTTAGATAGCGCTACTCAATCCAAAACAATAGGCCGAACTTGGATGCGTGTTGGTGCACGTTATCGAATTCCCTTTGTTCCATTTGACGCCTATGTTGCTGCGAGTTGGCAACAGCCTTTGAACGCAAGCAAGCCGGTGACGATTAATTCTGCTCAATCGCTTGTCGATCTTTTAAATACTCAGGGCACGGGGCAGGAATTCAATCGTTTATGGACTTTTGGTATCGGCGTTCGCTACTAGAATCGATCGGTCGAGTAGTTATCGTTAATCTCACGGTCTCTTCTCCTCGCTTGACCGTGATGCGATAGCTGTTGCGTTTTCTATTTTGTTCAAGATAGCCCAATAGTTGTCCAGCACTTAACACCGGACGATCTTCAAAACCAATGATTAGGTCCCCCATCATCATGGGGTTACCTGCTAGATCTTTTCGGGTCCCCAGAAGACCAGCGACCTCCGCTGGGCTTCTGGCTACAACTGACTCTACGAGAGCCCCCTGACCCTGAAGGCCGAGAGATTTTTGTACTAGGTCGGTGGCAGAGGTAAAGCCTAACTCGGGCAGCTTCAGTCGTCCTTGAGTAATTAATTCTTGAATGACACTGAACATCGTGTCCGAAGATATCGCAAATGCAATTCGAGCATTGCTGAGTCCGTCTGCTTTAGTAACCACCTCGGTGGTCATACCAATCACTCTTCCCTGACTATCTAGGAGTGGGCCTCCGCTGTTCCCGGGATTGATAGCTGCATCAACCTGAATTGCGTCAGGAATGGAGACTCCACCAATCTGAGGAGAAATGACGTTAATCACTTCTCGCTTCAAGGCTGAGATTACGCCGACAGATAAAGTGTGGTCGAGCCCGTAGGGATTCCCGACCACCATGGCTTTCTGTCCGATCTTAACGAGGTTACTTGAGGCTAACTGAATCGGTTTGAGTTCATTCAAGGGGGCAAAAACTTGAAGGACGGCTAAATCATAGGCGAATGAATAACCAATCAAGCGCGCTTTATATTTTTTTTGGTTCACTAAAGTAACTTCAACTTCTTCGGCTAAACCTTGAGTCTCAATAAAGCCCTCCGCGGATCGAACTCTTTGATTCACTAGTACGGCATGAGCGTTGGTGACGATGTGACCAAAATGATCCCAAACCATACCGGTTGCGGAACTAGGGGTTAAGGACTCCAAGGTATTGGAACTTTCGTTCACCGTTTTCTCGATAGGCGCAATGTAAACAACTGAGGGTTTAATTCTATTAAAAATATTGATTTGCTGCATTTCATCAGACGTAAGCTTTTGTGTCGTCTCTACCGAAGGGGGTTGGGCATTCCCGCGGAAATATTGAATCCATTTATCTTCATTGGCCCGAGTGTCTTGTCCCCACACAAGTAGACTTGCGACAAGCATCCACCCAATCTTGATCCGTGTAAACGACATGATATTTCCGTCTGTGTAAGTTACTTGGTCCGGCTTCCACCAGACCCTCTCTATAAGATTAGAGGGGGGGTTAGTTTAGGGAAAGATCGAACTGTATTAAAGGGTAAAATAAGAAAATCCCTTAGGATACAAGGTTTTCATGAACCCTCCAGCCCCCCCAAACCCTGCGATACAAACCGGAGCCATCGTGGAGAAGGCCTACACTCCACGACATAAAATACGGCTGGTAACTGCAGCAAGTTTATTTGATGGTCATGACGCCAGCATCAACATTATGCGCCGCATGCTTCAAGCTACAGGTTGTGAGGTCATCCACCTGGGCCACAACCGCTCAGTTCAGGATGTAGTCCTGACAGCCCTACAAGAAGATGTTCAGGGTATTGCTATCTCAAGCTATCAAGGTGGACATTTAGAATATTTCAAATATATGGTGGATCTTTTAAAAGAAAAGGGTGCCCCTCACATCAAAATTTTTGGCGGAGGGGGAGGCGTCATTGTGCCGGAAGAAATCGAAGCCCTTCACCGATATGGGATTGCGCGCATTTTTAGTCCAGAGGATGGCCGCAGCATGGGGCTTCAGGGAATGATCAACGAGATCGTTCGTCAATGTGATTTTGATGTTCAATCGTGTAGCCACCCTGACCCAATTGCTCGAGCGATCACCGCCATTGAAAGCAACCTCACCAACCAACCATCTTCCCCTACAAAGTCAACCACGCCCATCTTGGGTATTACCGGAACAGGGGGGGCGGGTAAGAGTTCATTGACTGATGAACTTTTACGGCGCTTCCTAGTAGATTTTCCTCAAAAACGTGCGGCTGTCATCAGTGTTGACCCCACTAAAAGAAAAACAGGAGGTGCCCTGCTGGGGGATCGTATTCGCATGAATGCGCTGTATCATCCAGCGTTAAGTGACCGCGTGTATATGAGAAGTTTGGCGACACGTGATGCAGCCCATCGGGCAACTAGTCAGGCTTTACGAATGACTCTTGCTTATTTGCAGGATAAATTATTTGACCTCATCATTGTTGAGACTGCAGGTATTGGCCAGAGCGACAGCGAAATTGCCGATCTCGTGGATGTCAGTCTCTATGTCATGACACCTGAATTTGGTGCGGCTTCCCAATTAGAAAAAATTGATATGCTTGATTTTGCTGATGTCGTCGCGATAAATAAATCCTGTCTCTTATACACATCTCCGAGCCCA
>CAWULW010000069.1:0-4634 GCA_963923615.1 uncultured Holophagaceae bacterium | reverse complement strand
CTCATTCAAACCCCCACTCGTGGCCGCCTGTTCATAGCGAATGGGAATTGACTCAAACCCCGCCCGACTTGCGCGAATCAAAAGGGGCGTGGCTCTAAAGACAAGCGCGATGACGACGGCGGTGGTTGTGAGAGGAATACGGAGTCCAAATAGATTGAGAAATTGCCCAAGCCAACCGAATTGCCCAAAGATTAATAGCAGCCCTAGGCCAATGACGACTGGGGGCATCGTGGTTGGGAGATCAATAATAATCTCCAAAATCTTTTTTCCTGGAAAATGAAATCGTCCCAAGACGTAAGCGACTGGAATACCCACACACCAGGCAATGAGGGTTGCAGATAAACTCGTTTTCAAGGTGAGAAGAACGGCTTTTTGCACCAAGTCATGACCAAGGTAAGCCCAAGGCTGAAAAGGGAGTGAGGTAATAAAGAGTCCCAGAACGGGAAGAAGCACGAGAAGGATAAACGGGGCTAGGGCCAAGGCCCATAACTTAGAAAGAGGTCTCATTGAACCCCCCGCTCTAATAATTTTTTCTTGGCTTCGGGAGATTGGAGAAAGGCCATCCACTGAAGCCCCCGAGCTGCATGGAGGGAACCGAGAGTGACCCCTGCGACATAAGGAATGGGTGGATTAATATCTCTGGGTAGCTCAAGGATCTCACCCGTATCCCACTGAGATCGATAAATGAAGGCAGCATCGGCCTCTCGTAAACGAATTTTATTTTTAAGATTCTGTGCACTGAAATCACGGGTGACGATATTGCGATGAAGGGCGATGTAAGCTTCCGCGCTTAAGTATTTTTTTTGGACCGCGGATTGTAGAAGGGTTTCAGTAAAACGGCCGATGGGGACGCCCGGATCGGCTAAGGCCAGTCGCACGCCAGGTTGAGCTAAATCAGCAAGAGTTTTCAATGCGACCCCCGAGCGAACTAACAACACCAACCGGGTGTTCCCAATCGATTCATAACGTTCTGCCATGTGATGCTGGGTGAGCCACCGAGCTTGAGTTTCCCCCGCAAAAATGAATAGGTCCGTGGTAGCTCCCGCTTGAAGCTGGTTTCTCAAAAGAGATGAGGAGCCGTATAGCACTTCCATCTTGACCTGGTGCAGTCGAGAAAATTCCTCCACGAGGGGCTCCACCGATTCACGAAGCGAAGAGGCACACATGAGGCGCATCGGTTGGCCTTGTAACGAAACGCCCCCACCCGCCAAGCAACAAAGTGCAATCAAAATGATGATTTGGTGTCTACGCATTCGGGTTGTTCTATGGTGAGATTAATTCTAAGGTTCGCATGCTCGTACGAAAACCCCAAGATATCCTCAGTTCGGAGATTACTCCGGAAGGTCTCTATCACGACCGTCGTCGTTTTATCACCGCTCTGGGTGGATTAGTCGGTTCAGCATTTCTCCCCAAAGTTTCCACCCCCCAGGCCACCGGCGCTAATCTCAAGCCCCTCGTGTCCTCACCATGGAGCACTCAAGAAACACCCACGTCACTCGCTAATGCAACGCGCTATAACAATTTCTATGAATTTGGTTTGGATAAAGAAGAGCCGGCTATACATGCCTGGCGGATGAAAACACGACCGTGGACTCTGAGGGTTTCTGGAGAATGTCTCAAGCCTCAAACCTTCGGTCTCGAGGAACTACTGAAACTCGCGCCGTTAGAAGAGCGCATTTATCGTATGCGATGTGTCGAGGGCTGGAGCATGGTCATTCCCTGGGTCGGGTTTCCCATCCGAGCTCTGTTGGATCGTGTACAACCGAAATCGACGGCACGATATGTAGGTTTTTGGAGCAAGGCGGACCCCAAAGAAATGCCCGGACTCGATAATCCTGTCCTCGATTGGCCTTACTTAGAAGGATTACGGCTGGATGAAGCTCGACACCCCCTAGCCATCCTAGCAGTGGGGATGTATGGGCAAATTCTTCCGAATCAAAACGGTGCGCCGATCCGATTAGTCGTCCCTTGGAAATATGGATTCAAGGGCGCTAAGTCCATTGTGGATATTCGTCTCTTAAGAGACCAGCCTTGGACCAGTTGGGCCAAAGCGACACCCGATGAATATGGATTCTATGCCAACGTCAATCCCCAAGTAGATCACCCACGTTGGTCCCAACGCAATGAACTTCGGATCGGGGAAATGAGTCGACGAAAAACACTGTTGTTCAATGGCTACGAAGAACAAGTGGGCTCGCTCTATAGTCAAATGGACTTAACCCGGAACTTTTAGAGGAAGCCATGAAGCCTGAGCGTCGACTCCTAATAGGCAAAATAGTGTGCTGGGGTCTAGGCCTTTTCCAGCTAGCTCGGCTACTAGGGGGCGCCTATTATCAAGCGAGTTATTTAGGGGCCAACCCCTTGGATAAGGGGCTGAATCTTTTGGGTTGGTGGGCTTTATTTTTTCTCACCCTTACCTTGGTATGGACTCCTCTATCCCAGTGGACAGGCCAACCATGGTGGAAACAGCTCCAAAGACTTACCGGGCTTTTTTCTTTTACATTCGCCGTCCCGCATTTGGGAATGTATATCTACTTTGACCAAGAACATAACTGGTCCTACATTCTGATGGATCTCGGCGATCGAAAATTTATTTTGCTGGGATTTATGGCTTTTATCATTTTATTGGTTCTGGCGTTGACCAGTTCTCGGTATTGGCAACGACGGTTAGGGTCGGGCTGGAAGAAGCTACACCGACTGACTTATGGTGCCGCCATTTTAGGGGCTATCCATTTCACGTATCGAATGAAGGCCGGGCTTCGACATCCTGAGGTGAAAACCTTTGTCCTGGTGATTACCTTTCTGCTTTTAGTCCGGGCGTGGCCTTGGCTAAAGAGTCATGTTCTTCCTCGGGTTTCCAAAGCATAATAAAGGTTTGGGGATCTCACGTGGCACATCATTACCCTTTTTCGATTCAGTGGTCAGGCAATACCCTTTTAGAAAATTATTCTCGAAATGCAGAATTAACTTCGCCCCAAAAACCTCACCTGTTGGCTTCGAGCGCTCCGGAATACCAAGGTGACGCCTCGCGTTGGAACCCGGAAGATTTATTGGGCTCTGCCTTGGGCTTATGCCACATGCTGACCTTCCTGGCTCTCGCTCACAAATCCCGCATCGAAGTCACACACTATCAGGATCAAGCCAAGTCGGTCTTGGACTCGCTAGGCAAAGGGTTTGCAATTACCGAGATCCACTTGCAACCTGCCATCACCGTAGCCCCCGGGACAGATACGGCAAAGGCGCGAGCCTTATTTGAGAAAGCCCATCAATATTGTTTCGTGGCTAACTCTATTACCTCCAAGGTCGTCCTAAATCCTACCTTCCTCGAAGGTTAATCTATACTTTGTTAGTGAGCATGCATGCAGTGCCCTTTTTGTAACCACACTGAAGATAAGGTCGTTGATTCACGAGAGTCACGAGAAGGCGATTCGATTCGACGTCGTCGTGAATGTCTCAAGTGTCACCGACGATTCACGAGCTACGAACGTCTTGAGGAAATGCCCCTCATGGTCGTGAAGAAAGATGGCCGACGAGAGAATTTTGATCGGCAGAAATTATTAAAAAGCTTGATGTTGGCCTGCCAAAAACGACCCGTCACAACCACGCAGATTGACAACATCGTGCTAGACGCTGAGCGACGCGTGATGGACCGAGTTGAGCGCGAAATCCACTCTCGTGAATTAGGCGAGATTCTCATGAACGAATTGAAGCAACTCGATAATGTTGCCTATGTTCGTTTTGCGTCTGTGTACCGAGACTTTAAAGATCTACCCGATTTCATCAGCGCCCTTGAAGATGTCCTCACTCAGCGCGATCGAGAAGTTGAGCCAAGTAAAGTCAAAGTTTTGCAACCAAAACAAAGCACTCTCACGATTGAGCGATCTCTTTTTTCGACGGATGAGATGAAAAAGAAAAATGAGGGAACGGGACTGTAAACTGTTAGTCGAGGTAGCACTTGACTGATGACTTTATCCCTATTCCTACGCTAGAGGAAACTCCCAAGATTCCCGAGATTCTGCCCGTGCTTCCGTTGAGGGAAGTGGTGGTCTACCCCTATGTGATTCAACCGCTCAGCGTGAGTCGTGAGAAATCTATTCGGGCCATCGATGCTGCCCTCGTCGAAAACCGTATGATTTTGTTGGTGTCCCAAAAACAAGTGGAGGTCGATAACCCCACGCCTAGCGATCTATATCAAGTGGGAACTGTGGCCATCATTATGCGCGTTCTCAAGCTTCCCGACGGCCGAATCCGAGCCCTCGCTCAAGGCATCCAGAGAGTGCGGATTGAGTATTTCACAGAGACCGAGGAACTGTTCAAGGCACGGGTCGAGCCCATTGGCGACCCCGATCCTCAGGGACCCAACATCGAGGTCGACGCACTCATCCGAAGCGTGAAGCAAAACATGGAGAAGTCCGTGGCGTTAGGAAAAAATCTTCCTCAAGAAGTGTTGGTCATCGCCAATAATCTTGAAGCTCCCGGACGGTTAGCTGATTTAGTCGCCTCTAACCTAGATCTTAAGTTAGCCCAGACCCAAGAGGTTTTAGAAATGGGTAATCCCGTGGAGCGACTTCGACGGGTTCACGAATTGCTGATTGCTGAAATTGAGTTGCTTGAAGTCCAACAGAAAATTACCA
>CAWULW010000068.1:0-4745 GCA_963923615.1 uncultured Holophagaceae bacterium | reverse complement strand
AGCTGATCAAGAGGGAAATTGGGCGGTCAAACCCATTTTAGGCAGCGAGGTCTATGTTGCCCCACGATCTCGGTTCGACAAAAAATTGGATGCCAAAAATATTGGTACGTCGGAGGAAGGGCTAGAAGATTGTGTGGATCCGAGTGGTAGCCGTGATGCGGGATATCACCTTGTTTTACTAGCAAAGAATTCGGTAGGGTTCGCCAATCTCTCTAAACTTGTTAGCCGTGGCTTCACCGAAGGGTTTTACTATAAGCCCCGTGTCGACAAGGAAATCCTTAAAGAGCATTCGGAGGGACTTATCGCACTATCTGCCTGTTTGGGGGGTGAGGTTCAAGCTCGAATTCTTCAGAACCGACTCGAACAAGCTGAAAAAGTCGCTGATGAATACCGGGGGATTTTCGGGGATGACTTTTATCTTGAAATTCAAAATCAAGGTCTGTCTTTTCAGAAAGAACAAGAATGCATTCCCTACCAAATTAATCTAGCAAATAAGTTAGGGATCAAAATGGTTGCTACAAATGATTCGCATTACCTCAATCATGAGGATTCAGATCTTCATGACACTATTCTGTGCATTGGTACGAGGGCCTTAAAAGCACAAGAGCGTCGAATGCGCTTCATTAACGATCAGTTTTATGTCAAAACTCCTGCCGAGATGGCCGCTATGTTCCCCAATCATCCCCAATTCTTAGAACAGACCTTGGAGATTGCTAACAAAATCAATGTTTTTCCGATCAAACGCAAAGCGGCAACCCCAACTTTTCCCGTGCCCCCCGGGATGACCCTTGAAAGCTATTTTGTATCTATCGTCCAAGAGTGGTTCGAGCGCCGGATTCAAGAATGTCGTCCAAAGTGGGAGGCTAAAAAATTAAAATATACTGAACCGGACTATCGAACACGACTTCGATATGAAATCGATACTATTTTAAAGGTTGGGTTTCCCGGCTATTTTCTCATGGTGTGGGATTTTATATGCAAGGCCCGGGAAATGGGTGTTCCAGTCGGTCCAGGTCGAGGATCCGCTGCAGGTAGTATTGTGGCTTGGGCACTGTACATTACGGATATTGACCCGATGGAATATGATTTGCTATTTGAGCGTTTTCTGAATGCTGAACGTGTTTCGATGCCTGATATGGATATTGATTTTTGTCGCGATGGACGTGGGAAAGTGATTGATTACGTCACAGATAAATACGGAAAAGACCGAGTATCCAATATCATCACCATCAATCAATTAAAAACCAAGGCCGTCATTAAGGATGTTTCACGGGTCTACGATAAGGATTTTAATTGGGCGAATAATCTCACCAAATTAATTCCTCAGGAACCAGGGAAGCCAATTACAGTAAGTGAAGCCTTGGAGCGTTCGGATAAACTCAGAGAACTTTATGATCATGATGCGGATGTTAAAAAGATTTTAGATATTTCGGCTAAATTGGAGGGGCTCGCTCGAAATTCAGGAGTCCATGCGGCCGGAGTTATTATAGCGCCGGATGAATTGACCAAATTTGCTCCCCTTAGCGTGGATAAAGATAAAAAAGTCATGGTGCAGTACACGAAAGATGAAGCGGAGATGGCCGGGCTTCTCAAAATGGACTTCCTGGGCCTTGAAACCCTGACGCAAATTACTAAAATTCAAAATTATATTGCCCGACGGCATGGACAACCGGTTCCCGAGGCCATCCTTCATAATTTTGAGGATCCCAAAACGTTTAAATTATTCTCTGAGGGGAATACCGATGGGATTTTTCAATTTGAATCCAGCGGCATGAAATCCCTATTAAGGCAGTTACAGCCAACTCGCTTCGATGATCTTATTGCCCTAAATGCTCTTTTTCGACCTGGGCCCCTTGAGGGAGGAGTTGTAGATAGTTTTATCAAGCGTCGACATGGACAAGAACCTATCGAATATTTGATACCCGAACTCGAAGGGATCCTAGGCAATACTTATGGCGTCATTGTGTACCAAGAACAAGTCATGCAGATCGCAAACCTGATTGGTGGCTTTTCTATGGGAGAAGCCGATATGCTTCGCAAAGCTATGGGGAAGAAAGATAAATCCATTATGCGAAAACTACGTCTTGACTTCCTCAAGCGCGCTGTAGGGAAAGGGTTTAACCGAGATCAAATGGGGGAATTGTTTGATTTAATGGAGCATTTTGGTGCCTATGGATTTAACAAAAGCCACTCTGCCGCCTATGCGATGCTCGCCTATCAAACAGCCTATCTAAAGGCTCATTATCCAACTGAATTTATGTCGGGCCTCTTAAGCACAAAAGCGGAGCGTACCGACGATATCGTGAAATATATTCAGGATTGTCGGAGTCGAGGTATTGAAATTCTAGGTCCAGACATCAATAATTCTGAAAAAGATTTTTCCATCACCTCCTCGGGTCAGATCCGCTTTGGACTAGCAGCCATCAAGGGATTGGGCGAAGCGGCTTTGAAAGCGATTTTAGATGCTCGACAGCGCGAACAAGGGTTTAAAGATTTCTCGCACTCTATTCAATCCACTGACTTGGGTAAAGCCAATAAGAAAGTTTGGGAGTCCCTGATTAAGGCAGGATGTTTTGATTCTCTCGAACCTCATCGGAGCGCACTCCTTGCCACTCTGCCAGCAGTTCTAGATTCAGCCTCCCGCGCGTCGAAAAGCCTCCAAGGAATGACCAGTCTTTTTGACGATGTTGAATTAGCTAGTATGAATGAGGGTTTTCGATTGCAACAAGATGTCCCCCAATGGACTCGTCGGGAGCGTCTCAAATACGAGCGGGAATCTCTAGGACTTTATGTCTCAGGACACCCTTTGGAGGAATACCAGGACTCCATTCTGGTTCACACACAAGGACCCATCTCACGTCTTCTTGAAAAAGCAACATCAGGAAGCTTGCGGGATCGCGATATTGTCTCCGTTGCGGGGATGATCAATTTAGTCCAAATGAAGTCCAATAGCAAACAGGAGTCTTGGGCTATTTTGACTCTGGAAGATCTGACCGGAAAAATGGAAGTACTACTCTTTCCTTCTTATTTTGATACTCAGACTCGGAAACGTACTCGACCTTATGATACATATCGAGATCTTGCCATTGTGGACAGTCTAGTTCGTATCACTGGAGAGATTAAAATAGAAACAATTACCAACTTTGCATTGGGAGAAGAAGCAGAGGAAGATACAACTGTCGTAAAAATGAGCGCTATTCAAATCGAGCCTCTAGAGAACTTTCAGGGAAAAGGACTCATTGCTGCACTGATTACCCTCCCTCCAGGAGATCCGAGTTCTGATCTGATAGATTTTCTCAAAAAACAAGAAGGTTCCCTACCCATCCATTTTCAGTATGTGAGCAAGGACGGACTCAAGACCCAAGTTAAGGCAGGTCCATCTTTTAGGATTTCCTACCATCCTGAACTCGCCGAACAACTTCAAAAGCAATATGGATGTAAGTTAACTTGGCGTTACTAAATGATTAATTTACTTCTTCGATTTATTTTCTTAGCCCTAGGAATTCAAGGCGCTGCCTTCATTGTTCCAGGTATTGTAGTCCCTCATTTTCTCGGATTACTTCAAGTTGCCGTGTTTCTTTGGCTTGCCAATGAAACTCTAGGCCGTCTGATAAAATTTCTAGCATTTATTCCTATCTTTTTATCTCTAGGATGTCTGACTTGGCTCATCAATGGAGCCATTTTTTTATGGGTCGGGACTCTCACATACCATTGGGGATTAGGCTTTCGAGTAGAGAGTTTTGGTTCAGCTTTTCTTGGATCCCTTGTGACCTCCGTGATCTCCGGTCTACTCGGATGGATTTTCATTCGTACGCGAAAGCCTAAACGTCCTGATCAGGAAATCCTTTCTCCTGAATAATCTTTATGAAGACTAATCAGCGCTTATCTCCTCGATTTTTATTAGAAGATACAGGAGGTGAAGGCTATTGGTTTGATACGCCCTCTTCTTATTGGGAAGCTCATAATAAAGATGAAATTTCGCAGGCTCTTCTGCGTATTGAAAACGTTTGCCGTCAGGGCGAATATGTTCTGGCTCTTCTACCCTACGATTTGGGATTAGCACTTCAAGATCTCCCAGGCCAGAAGAGTTCAGATCCTATTTTTTTACGTGCTTGGTCTTTTCCCCATCTACAAACTTGGAGTGCCAAGGACATTGAGACTTTTTTAAAAGAAGAAACTGGAGATACGCCCCCATCAGGCCTAATCAATTTAGAACCACGAATTGATTTTCACACCTATTGTCAGGCTATCGATCAAGTTCACCAAGCCATACGAAAGGGTGAGACCTATCAATTAAATTATACTTTCCCCTTCAGTGGCTTACTTTATGGGTCCCCTCTATCGGTATATCAACAACTTAGAGCGCGTCAACCAGGGCCCTACAGCGCCTACATAGAGCTGGAGTCGGGGTGGGTGTTATCGCATTCACCTGAATCGTTTATTGAGCATCGCTCCGGTCAACTGACGTGTCGGCCCATGAAAGGAACCAGCGACCGTATGGGTACTCACCCATTGTCTCAGGATCCTAAAAATCGATCTGAGAATGTCATGATCGTGGACTTAATTCGTAATGATTTAAGTCGTATTTCATATGCAAATTCTGTAGAGGTATCTAATTTATTTTCCGTGTACAGCTACGGAGAAGTTTCTCAAATGATTTCCACTATTGCGGCTCGCCTCTACCCCGGACATTCTCTTGCTGTCTCTTATACACATCTCCGAGCCCACGAGACGTAGAGGAATCT
>CAWULW010000067.1:0-4793 GCA_963923615.1 uncultured Holophagaceae bacterium | reverse complement strand
AATCGAAGGTGAGTAACGCAGAGGCACAGGCTAGATTAGCCAATCTATTCTCAAGGAAGATGATTCGTCGTATTCAAACTAAGTTCAATGATCTTGATTCCAATGAAGATATCCAAAAAACAAACCTATCTCGAGAAATTCTAGAAGGAAAGTATAAATTTATGGAAGATGGCGTAACTCGAGATAAAGAAATCGAATTTATGGAATTCGGAAGACCCTAGATTCTTTGTATGTTGAATAATATACGCAGAGCCTGCACACTTACCGTTCTAGTAGCAGCCTTAGGTTACTTTGTTGACATTTTTGATTTACTACTTTTTGGAATTGTCCGACAGCAAAGCCTAATCAGTATTGGAGTCCCAATAGAACAAACTCTTTCCGTAGGAATATTTCTTCAAAATATGCAAGTGTGGGGTCTTGTAATTGGAGGAGTCTTTTGGGGGATTCTTGGAGATAAAAGGGGGAGACTCTCGGTCCTTTTTGGATCCATCGCGGTGTATTCTATTGCCAATATCGCAAATGCATTTATTACAACCATTCCCCAATATGCATTTTGGCGCTTGGTGGCAGGCTTCGGTTTAGCCGGTGAACTGGGAGCTGCGATCACCCTTGTCGGTGAGTCACTACCATCTGACATTAGAGGCTACGGGACTACCATCGTAGCCTCTGTAGGAGTTAGCGGGGCAGTCTTTGCCAATTTAGCTGGTCAGTATCTCTCTTGGAATCGAGCTTATCTTGTTGGAGGCATTTTAGGTTTAATGCTTTTATTTCTCAGAGTCAGCGTGGGTGAAAGCATTCTATTCAAAGAATCTCAGATCAAAAATGTATCTAAGGGAGATTTTTTTTCACTCTTTAAAACACGGGAACGATTCATGCGATTTGCCCGTTGCGTAGGTGTTGGCATTCCGCTTTGGTATGGGGTTGGAATCTTGATGTTCTATTCTCCTGAATTTGCTATCTCACTGAGATATACAGGGGTGATTCAAGCAGGTAATGCAATTGCATCATGCTACTCGGGGCTAGTGCTAGGTGATCTACTTAGTGGTTTTCTGAGTCAATTTATTGGGAGCCGAAAAAAAATACTTTTTTCCTTTATCTCATTTAGTGCTGTTTGTTCCGCTGTATTTCTTTTGACTCCAGGGCTTAATCCATCGCAATTTTATCTTTTCGCATTCATCTTTGGCATAGCCCTAGGTTATTGGGCCGTGTTTGTTACCACTGCAAGTGAGCATTTTGGGACAAATCTAAGAGCAACTGTGACAACTTCGGTTCCTAATTTTGTCAGATGGTCTGTTAGCCCACTATCTATAGTCTTTTTATTTCTTAGTCACCATATAGGCAACTTGACTTCGGCACTTCTGATTGGAATTATAGTATTTAGTATTGGGCTTATGTCTATTTACGGGATGCATGAAACCCATAGTCGTTCTCTTGAGTTTATAGAAGATTAATTTGACTGTACCGCCCCTGCACCACCGTCGATCGGAATAACTGTGCCAGAAAGCCACTGACTCTCTGATCCCAGAAGATAGACAACCAATGAGGCAATTTCTTCTACCTGTCCAATACGATGGAGCGGATTAACCATTTTAAGATCATTAAGGGACTTCTCAGGGTCAAGAGATTCCTTAATCCGATCAAGAAGCATATCTGTAGCAACCGGACCAGGGGCGATTGCATTCACTCGAATTTGCCTCGATGCCCACTCTTGGGAGAGATAAAGCGCTAGCATATGGACCCCAGCCTTAGCAACGCCATATGCAGCTTGCAAGGGTACCGCTCGAATACCCACATTCGATCCTGTAAACACTACGCTTGACCCCTCGGTTAATAGTGGTCCCAAATAATGAGCCATGTGCCATGGGCCTAGTAGATTATTTCGAAGCATTCGGTCAAAGATTGATAGGTCACCCTTCTCGACATTACCAATCTCAAAAGACCCTGCGTTGAGAAATAAGCCATCCAAAGGTCCACATTGTTTTGCAAATTTCATCACTGCGCTTTGATCGCTATGATCTAAGCTAATTAATTGAGCCTTCGGAAGAGTTTGTTTAAGTTTATCTAGACGTCGGCCTATTAAGATTAGTTCTGCTCCTAGGGAGTGGAGTTTGTGGGCAGTGGCCCTTCCTATTCCGCTTCCAGCACCAGTTATAAGGATTTGCCTACCCTCAAAAGATCCTCCAATCATCGACGAGGTCTCTTAGGAATAATGACCCCACCGCTAAGGACCCAGGTAAAAGCCTCATCAGGAGCGATCGAGGTGGACTTAATTTTATCTTTGGGTAGCATGACCACATAACCATTACTAGGGTTAGGAGACGTAGGTACAAAAACTGAGTACCACTCGATTCCCTCTGGACTAATCCATGAGCAGTCTTTATGGGCAATAAATCCAAGAGTTTGACTCCCTTCGTTAGGAAATTCAATCATGACAACTTCATTAAAGCTGGATTTATTTGGATTTTGGATAGCTGAAGTTAATCGGCTAATGGAACTATAAATACTCTTGACAATAGGTACTTTGAGAATCAATTCTTCAATAGATGTTAATAGCTTTCTTCCAATAAAATTCGCCGAAAGAACGCCCAAAAATAACAAAATTACAAAGGTTGCAAGTACGGAAAAACTGAAAACTTCTATATTGGAAGGATTATTGAGACCGCACACTTCCATTAGTTTCAATATTGGATTTAAATAGAGGGAAATTAGCCAACTACTCACCAATTTTAGAACAAAAATTGTTATTAAAAGAGGAAGAATTACGAATAAACCACTCAAGAGATATCGCTTAGTCATTATTAAAATCTCCTGTTAATTGAAGGTGCTTCCAATAAGCTGACAAATATTGATAGCCGCTCCAAAGGGCGACCAAAAGAGAGGCCCATAAAATCAGAGTGCCCATCCCTAAAAAAAACGGAAACGGATAACGGAGTGTAATGAAGTATTGAAATACTTTTTGATCTGTCCATTCATAAAACAATTGGTCTAATTTAGGACCTAAGATTAAAAGAGAAATAGCTGTTATCTGGAGACCAACTTTCCATTTTCCTAGAATGCCGGCGCTAATGATTAGACCTTCTTCGGCAGCAATAGATCGCAAACCCGTTATGGCAAATTCTCTGATTAAAATCAAAAAAACCATCCATGCTGGAGCTAAGCTATGCCCATCGTGCTGCAATTCAATTAAAGATATAAGAGCACCTGTGATCAACATTTTATCAGCTAAGGGATCTAACAAAGTTCCCAACTTAGTGACCTGCCTCCATCGACGGGCAAGGTAGCCATCTAAACCATCTGTAATGGCTGCAATCCAAAAAACGATCACTCCGATAATATGATAATTATCAATTCGAGTCAGCAGCACCACTACTAAAACGGGCACCAGCAAGATTCTTGCTAAACTAAGATAGTTAGAAGGGGTCATTTTCATCAGGATGTTCATTTATCTAGGCTATCCAAAGAAAGACAAAATCACTATCCCTCAGGAAGATAAAGTCGTGACTTTGTTTGTAAAGCATCAAAATGGACCCAAAAGACCTTAAGCACAAGATTATTAATCTAGCATTTACGGAAGGCTTTGGTCGAGCAGGTATTGCAAGTCTAGAGCCTTTTACGAATGAGTCGAAAAGACTAGACGCATGGTTTAGGAAGAATCACCACCAATATTTACCCTATCTTAATCCTGCCAAAATGCTCATGCCTAAAGGGACTTTAGGTTCTTCAGAAGTAGCCTTGGTGGTCTTCTATCCCTATGCGCGTCCTGATAAAATTCCAGGCGAATCAGGTACTCAAAAAGCATCCCGGTATCTTTGGGGAGAAGATTACCATTGGATCATAAAAAAGAAGCTTTTACGAATTCTAGAATCCATACATGATCTTGATCCAACAATTGAAGGAAAGGTCTGTGTTGATACTGCTCCTCTCCTTGAGCGACAGCTTGCACAGAGGGCGGGAATAGGATGGCAGGGTAAAAATACGCTATTAATTGCTGACCAAGATGGTAGTTGGGGATTCTTGGGGGTTCTTCTGTTAAACGTTGAATTGCCCGTAGATAAACCGTTTGGCTCTGAACAATGTGGAAACTGCTCAGCCTGTCTAGATGCGTGCCCCACAGGGGCTCTTGTTGCATTTGAACTCAACCCTAATCTCTGTATGACAACCTATACAATAGAAACGGAAAGGGAGCCACCTTTAGCTGTTTCAAGGGCTATACAAGAGACAGGTTGGATTGCCGGATGTGATATTTGTCAGGAGGTATGCCCTTGGAATCGTAAACCCCTTTGGGGTAACGAGAGTGTATGGGGGGGTTTAAATTCTATTCACAGCGTTCCCACCGATCAAATCTCATTTTCATCATCTCAATGGCGAAAATTTAACCGAAAATCAGCCCTACGCAGGGTAAGTAGACGGCATTGGCTATCGACATTAAGACGCGTGGGGCTCTTAATGGACCCTAAAAACTAGGTTTGGTTAAAAATGATGAAAATTCTGCTTTATTATTTTGTGTTTTTTCTTTATAAATCAGATTCACCTCATTTTGAAATTCAAGGATGCTATGCCTCTTAAATGGACAGTTCAGGACTCAGTCAAACTCTACGCCATTGACGAATGGGGGGATGGATATTTTGGAACAAACACTAAGGGTCGTATTGTTGCTATGCCAACACGAGACGAATCTATCACAATTGATCTCTATGAAGCAGTGCTTCGACTTAAAAAACTTGGTGTACAAACTCCAGTAACTCTTAGATTTCCACAAATTCTAGAAGGAAGAATCAAAGAAATAAGTGGAG
>CAWULW010000066.1:0-4798 GCA_963923615.1 uncultured Holophagaceae bacterium | reverse complement strand
ATTAGCTCTTCGGGCACCTTTTGCAACGGACCTTAGAGTGGTCGCTTCTACTTTAAAGATTGTTTCAGAATTAGAACGTATTGGCGATCACTCAGTCAATATATCTAGGCGATTTATTAATATTGTCAACCAGCCAAGTACATTGGATGACAAATGGATCAACGAAATTGGATCCGAGGCATCTAAATTGGTGAAACGCTCTTTCGATTCTTTTCTATCCAAAAACGTAGAAGTAGCAAAATCAGTCATTGCTGACGATGACATCGTTGATAAGCTTTACCTCAAAACGTATGACGAACTCTTAAAGATTATGCAAAAAGATCCCACCAGTGTGGTTCGGGGTTCGCAAATGATTCTAGTTATAAAGAATTGGGAGCGTATTGCTGACCAAGCAACTAATATTGCTGAAGAAGTAATTTTTATGGTCGAAGGTCATAACGCAAAACATACCTATCTTGACGGTAATTAATCATGCCACATGCGTTTATTGTCGAAGACGACTTGGATATACAGCAATCTCTTGTCCAAGCGTTAACCCGGGAAGGTTTCAGATGTAGTGCCTTTTCGGATGGCCAATCGGCATTAAAGGCTCTCAGGGCAGAGGAGAAGAATGGCTCACCATATCAGATTGCCCTACTAGATCTCACATTGCCTGATATGGATGGTTTAGACATCCTTCGCTTTTTAAGACTCTCTACTACCCTGAAGGATTTACCTTGCATCTTAGTAACCGCCCGAACAGAAGAATTGGATCGAGTTATTGGCCTAGAACTTGGAGCGGATGACTACATCTCAAAACCCTACTCAATGAGAGAATTGTCAGCTAGAGTAAAAGCCCTATTACGTAGAACGCAAAATGATGAAAATACAGCTATCTCAACGATCCTTCAATGTGGTCCGATCTCGGCTGATTCCCAGACTCGTCGGGTAAAAGTTAATGGACAGCCGACTCAAGAATTTACTCGAAAAGAATTCGAACTCCTTATCTACTTAATGAAAAATAAAGGTAGGGTTCTAAGTAGAGAAAAAATATTACAAGCTGTATGGGGATTAGACTATCTCGGTGAGAGCCGAACGATTGACGCTCATATCAAGAGAGTTAGGTCTAAGCTAGGGCCTTCAGGAGACTTAATTGAAACATCCATTGGCATCGGATACCGTCTAATTTCCAGCCCAGAGTAGTGACCTATTCTCTAATTCCAACCTGCGTAAGCAGCCAAGCCCATTCAAAAGCTCTTTCCTTTAGAGCATCATAGCGACCCGAAGGGCCACCGTGGCCTGCTGCCATATTGCATTTGAATAAAAGTGGGTTAGTGTCTGTCTTAAGAGTCCGAAGTTTAGCAACATATTTCGCAGGCTCCCAGTACATAACTTGGCTGTCATTTAATGAAGTTGTGACAAGGATCGGGGGATAATTTTTTTTGGCTAGGTTATCGTAAGGTGAATAACTCAGCATATAATCATAAAAAACTTTTTCTTTTGGATTACCCCATTCAGTGAATTCGCCGACAGTAAGAGGGAGAGATTCATCCCACATAGTATTCATTACATCGACAAAAGGAACCGCAGAATGCACTGCGGCCCAAAGATCAGGTCTCACATTAGTTACTGCACCCATTAATAGTCCTCCTGCGCTCCCACCTTCGATGACAATTCGCTTGGAGTCTGCATATTTTTCTTGAGTTAGCCAAAGTGCTGAATCTATAAAGTCATTAAAAGTATTCTTTTTATTTAGCAACATTCCTTGGTCATGCCAAGACTCACCCATTTCGTTCCCACCGCGTATGTGGGCGATAGCAAAGATCATTCCTCGGTTGACCAGACTTAAGCGCGAGCTGCTAAACGTAGGGTCGAGTCCCAAGCCGTAGGATCCATAGGCGTATAGGAATAAGGCTGATTGACCATCCCGCTTCATACCTTTTTTGTAAAGCAGACTAAGGGGGATGCGTGTTCCATCTCGAGCAACTGCCCACTGTCGTTCAGTGACATAATCTTGAGAATTGTAGGAACCTAGGATTTCTTGTTGTTTCAGCACCTTTTTTCTTTGTGATTTGAAATCATATTCATATAAGGTCGGAGGAGTAACCATACTTTGATAATTGAATCGGTATGTAGGAGTATCATATTCGGCGTTCTCGGCACCGGAGAGAACGTAGAGGCTTTCATCCATAGAGAAATTACCCCATTTCCTTTGACTAAAATCATAGAGACGTAACTTTGTCATAGCATTTTCAGTTACCGAGAGGACAGCATAACCTTTGAATAACTCTATGTTCTCGATAAGAGAACTCGAGTTATGAGGAACGAAATCGACCCATGTTTCAATGTTTTCTGGGGAAACGGTTTTAACAATTCTAAAGTTTTTAGCATTAAGATTTGTCCGTATAAAAAAAGAATTATTTCCATGATCAACGTCATATTTATGGCCATCTTTACGGGGAGACAGGCAGATGGGCGGTTCAGAAGGATTAGATGGATCTAAGGACCAGTTTTCCCAAGTATCCGTACTCCTGATGGCTATAAAGATGAATTTCTCATCGCTAGATTTACCAAGATACAGACTAAATTTTTCATCCTTTTCTTCCATAACGAGATGGGGTTGTTTTTCGTTAAGATTTCGACGCCATATTTGATTAGACCTTTTAGTTATAGGATCTTCGGTGCTATAGAATAGCGTCTCCCCATTTTTGGACCAACTCATCGAAGTAACACGATCGGCTGTAAAACCTATCGCTTTTCCGGTTGTCAAATCTTTAAACGATAATTGGTATTGACGGAATCCATTGGTGTCCAAAGTAAAAGCTAGAGTGTTACCATCATCACTAATATTCACTCCACCGAGCGAAATAAAAGCATACTTCTTCGACAGTTCATTTAAATCTAGATAAACAGTCTCTTCACCTCCGGATTTAGGTTTACGACACAGTATGGGATATTGTTTACCTTCCTCGGTCTTCGAATAGTAGAGCCAAGAGCCTCGACGGAAAGGCACCTGGATATCGGTCTGCTTGATTCTATTAAGCATTTCAGTATATAAATTTTGAGTGAATTTTGAAATATCTTGGGTCATCGCATTGGTATATGCATTTTCTTGGTTTAAATACTCAATAACTTTTGGGTTTGTCTTTTCCTTGAGCCAGTGCCAAGGATCTGAAACGGTTTGACCATGACGTGTCTCCTCATGGATTTGGGTCTCAGCTTGAGGAGGGCGAATCATAGTTGTTTGTCCATACAGTAATATTTGGGAGAGTAAAAAAATGCAACAACCTAATTTGGTGTTACGCAAAGGTCACCTCTATTCACATTTCTAGATTAGTATGAATTAGTACACCAATAATAATAAGGCATAAAAAAGGGAGCTGAGTGCTCCCTTTTTAGGTGATAGATATAGTATTTATCTATATAAAAAGTGGTGCCATTACTAGTGTGACAGTTGCTAGCAATTTAATGAGCACATGTAGCGAGGGTCCGGCAGTATCTTTAAATGGATCTCCCACAGTATCTCCAACCACAGCAGCCGAATGTGTAGGGTTCTTTACCTTGTTACCCTGGGGATCCTTAATATACTTTCCCCCGAGTGCGCCGGTTTCAATGTATTTCTTGGCATTGTCCCAAGCTCCACCGGCATTATTTAAATAAAGGGCCATTAAGATACCTGAGATGGTACCAACCATAAGCATGGCTGCCACTGATTCAGCGGAAATATATTTATCAATATCCGTAATGAAAACTCGGAAGGTGAGTCCCACAACTACAGGGGCTAAAACTACTAATAGACCAGGAGCAATCATTTTGCCTAATGCGGACTTCGTTACGATATCAACACAAGATCCATAGTCAGGCTTGAAGTCAGCAGGAAATTGAATAATGTCGTTGACCCTGGGGAGAGAGGAGAATTGTCTTCGAACTTCAACAATAATGCTCTTTGCTGCTGATCCAACGGCTCGAATACACATGGAGCTAAAGAGAAACACCAACATGGCTCCTAGAAGCGCGCCGACGAATACAACAGGTTTACCAAGATTGATATCAAGCGAAGCGATTCCGGTATAGTGCTTGATTTCGTCAATATAAGCTTGGAAAAGAAGGAAAGCTGCAAGACCTGCAGATCCGATGGCATAGCCCTTGGTCAACGCTTTAGTGGTATTGCCAACAGAATCCAGGCGGTCAGTACGTTTTCGAACTTCCTCAGGTTGTTCGGACATTTCGACAATTCCACCAGCGTTATCAGTAATAGGTCCAAACGTATCCATGGCTAAAATGTATGCCGCCGAGGCTAGCATTCCCATGGTGGCTACGGCCGTACCAAATAAACCACCCTCTGCAAGACCACTGGTGTGTCCAAGGTAGTACGAACCTAGCAATGCAGCGCTCAAGGTTACAACGGGCATCCAGGTGCTTTCAAAACCGACAGCGGTTCCCTCGATCACGTTAGTTGCTGGACCTGTGGTCGATGCATCCGCAATAGCCCGGACAGGCCTGTATTTATATTCTGTGTAGTATTGAGTTATAAATACATATATCACTGATGTTATGACACCGATAACGCCACAAAGAAAGAAATGCCACCAGGCATTAGGGGCCTGCGGTGAATTGAGAAGCCAATGCGAGGCAAACGCAAACATGGGTAGAGCAAGTATTACCGAAACATAATAGCCACGATTCAATGCAGACATTGGATCTTCATCTTCTGTACGGAGCTTAACGGATAGGATTCCCACAATGGAAGCAAGGATTCCAAATGCACGTGCGACTAGGGGGAACATCATTACACCAACAACACCCATGCTGAACGCCA
>CAWULW010000065.1:0-4850 GCA_963923615.1 uncultured Holophagaceae bacterium | reverse complement strand
AAATAAAGTTCGTGAAGAAAAGATCCATTGAAAGCAACGGCTTCTCGTCGCTTGAGTTCACTATACTCATTGAAGGAATAATTGGACTTGGTGTTGTCCATCGCATTTAATTTTTCTTCGATCTCATTCAACTTTGTAATGTATCCCTTGTAAAGGGTGAAATGTTGATCGAGTTGGGTATCCGAGAGTCCATGTAAAACACCACCTTTGAGGGCGTCATAATTTTTTGCTTGATGGGCCATAAAAGCTCCTTGATGAGTAGTTGAATTACTCTCAGTTTAGTCTTATCTAGCCACCTTAGGCGAATGGGGAAGGAGGATCGTCTTTCCAGCGTCCCCCTAAAACCGTCGTTGTGACTGGAACCTGAGGCGTTTTGACTCCCCGATGACTCATGCAGGTGTGCGTGCCAACCACTTTGACCCCCCAAGCTTCAGGGCTCAGATACTGCTCGAGCGCTTGAGCAATTTGATGAGTCATGCGCTCTTGAACCTGAAGTCGCCAAGCAAAAGCCTGGACAACGCGAACCAACTTAGACAAACCTACAATGCCATGTGAACCCGGGAGATAGCCCAAGGTTACTTTTCCTTCAAAAGGAGCTAAATGATGTTCGCAGGTAGAGGTAAATGGGACGTGCTCGACAATAATTGGGCACGGTGTTAATTCACCAGGCATCGCCACTAATTCTTGAGCGAGATCGATCTCTCTCCCTGAGAGCCGCTCTTTCCAGTAATCCATCACTCGCATGGGGGTATCTTTCATTTCTGGACTCGCTAAATCGTAGCCCATACCTTTTAAGAGGCTCTGAATGGATTGGAGTACTTGGGAATCGTCGAAGGTCATGGGAAAATCCTAAGAGTTAAGGTGATCAGAATGAACGACAAAAAAGGTATAAATTATGCCTCGAGTGGTGTGGATATCAGTCGACAAGACGAAGCCCTCCGTCGTATTAAACCTATAGTTAAAACTACCAAGACTCCCAATGTTCGAAGTGACCTTGGTTTGTTTGGTGGGCTTTTTGCTGCCGAATTCTCTGAAAACCAGCCTATTTTGGTGAGTTCGATGGATGGAGTTGGAACAAAAATGAAAGTCGCTAGGCTCGCGGGTCGATGGGATACCGTAGGTCAGGATCTGGTCAATCACTGCATCAACGACATTCTTGTTCAAGGTGCTCGCCCCCTCTTTTTTCTGGACTACATTGCAAGTGACCGGTTGGAGCCTGAGATTATTGAATCGATTGTGAGTGGCATGGCGATTGCTTGTCGTGCCTCTAGTTGCGCGCTCATCGGGGGTGAACTCGCCGAGATGCCGGGAGTTTATGCTTCGCAAGAAATCGATGTGGCGGGGACCATCGTAGGCGTTGTAGATGAATCCTTGTTGCTCCCTAATCTACAAACCATGAAGTCGGGTGACTGTTTAATAGCTATACCCTCCTCGGGTCTGCATACAAATGGCTATTCTTTAGCCAGAAAAATTATCTTCGAAATAAATCACTTATCCATCGACGCAATTCTTCCAGGCACGAATCATGTTATTGGTGATTTACTCCTTGCCATTCACCGCAGTTATCTGACTCCGTTGAAAGACTTAGTTCATCAAAAAAAGATAAAAGGTATGGCACACATTACAGGAGGTGGTTTGACTGACAATATTCCCCGTGTACTTCCTTCCCATTTAGATGCAGAGGTGCGCCGAGGATCTTGGGATATTCCCCCTCTCTTTCACTACTTAATCGAACAGGGACGCTTATCCATAGAAGATGCTTCTCAGGCCCTAAATTTAGGGGTCGGAATGGTTTTGATTGTGGGAGAAGATCAATTAAGTTCTGTCCTAAATCACTTACAATCACATCAAAGCGAAGCCTGGGTTTTGGGCTGCCTTACCCCAGGAACAGGTCGCGTCAAATTTCAATCTTAAGTTAGGAGTAACTGTGAGCACTCTCGACAACGTACTTCAAGATACTAAAAAGAAAATGCGGGCCTCCATAGAGATGTTGAAAAAAGAAATGGCAACTGTTCGCACGGGCCGTGCTAATGCTTCTCTACTAGACAGTGTTCAGGTCGAATATTACGGCTCAATGTTGCCTATTAATCAGATGGGTAACGTAAGTGTCCCCGAAGGATCACTTCTGGTGATTACGCCTTTTGATAAAACAGCAATTAAGGCTATTGAACTCGCCATCCAAAAAAGTGGATTGGGTCTTAATCCTGGTAGCGATGGGAATGTGGTCAGAATTCCAATCCCTGCATTGACTGAAGAGCGTCGTAAAGAGCTGGTTAAAACACTCCACAAAATGGGGGAAGACATCAAAACGGCTATCCGCAATGTTCGTCGCGATGCGAATGATGATATTAAGCGGATAGAGAAAGATAAAACTCAGGGTCTAAGCGAGGATGCTGCTAAAAAAGCTCTTGAGGATATTCAGCGAACCACCGATGCTCATATCAAAGAAGTTGAAGAAGTTCTTAAGCATAAAGAAATTGAAATTCTTAAGATCTGAAGATTAAACCAAGGAGTGTTGTGGAATTATCTTTTTTGACACTCGGCCTTCTTTGTTTGGCTTCCTTTGCAGCCGCCTTCTTCGATGCAGTTGTTGGTGGGGGAGGATTAATCACTATTCCTGCTTTGATGGCGGGCTTACCGTTTTCCACGCCTGTACCCACAATCTTAGGAACCAATAAAGTCTTAGCAGGGACGGGTACTACCATGGCAGCTATTAAATTCATTCGGAGCAAGATTATTCCTTGGCAATCGATGGTGGCGCCCATTCTCTTTGCCATGGTAGGCGCTGCGTTGGGTGTTCAGCTTGCCTATCATCTCAACCCACAGTCGCTGAGGCCCATCATTTTAGCTTTACTGATTTCCATGTTGATCTTTACCGTGGTGAAGCCTGAAGCCGGAGAGCGCCATGAACCTAAATTAAACCTCCATTTTGAAAGAGTAGCGATATATTGCATCGCTTTTATTTTAGGAGCCTATGATGGTTTTTTTGGTCCCGGAACAGGTTCACTCCTAATCTTTTTATTTGTGACCCTTTTAGGTTTTGACTTTTTAAGATCGAGTGCAATGGCAAAATCCATTAATTGGGCTTCCAACATTGCGAGTTTGGCCATCTTTGTCTTCCGCGGAAGTTGGATTTGGCAAGTGGCTTTACCAATGGCTGTAGCCAACGGAATTGGGGGTTGGGTTGGGGCAAAATTTGCCATTCAACAAGGAAGCACCTGGGTTAGAAAAGTTTTCATTTTTGTCGTGACGGTTCTTATTGCAAGATTGATTTGGCAATCAATTTTTAACTAGACATGAAAATACTCCCAACAAGCGATCGGCTCCCATGGCAAATTTAAAAAAATCTAGTGAAGGTTGGTTTCTCCTTGAGCTGGTCGTCAAATTGTTAAGATTTATTTATCTTGCTTGGGGAGGTATCACACTGGTGATGCTAGTACTCTTCAGCCCACCCCATCTTGAAGTCGCATCTTTTATTATGCAAACTCCCTTGCGCTATCTCTTTGATTCCCTTTGGGGAAATGGCGTGTTGCTTGGGCTAGGTGTACTCTTATGCATCGCAGCTTTTATGGAACTTTGGGAACTTATTAGTCTTGTACTTATTAGTCTTTCTCGTGGGTCTCGCCGCTAGGATATTTACCCCGAGTTGGCGGGGAGGATGTCTTTTAGGAACAGAGGTTTAATTTCTAGCATTACTTAGATAGTCTTTACACATTGAGGTTTTCATGCGTCGCAACCTAAAATATTTATCCTTCAGTACTATTTTCGGGTTTTTATCCGCACAGTCTCCATGGTTATTGACATCGGACCCAGTAGGTATCGCACGTTCAGGAGCCCAAGTTGCTTTCGGAAGAAGTCTTGAAGCATCAACGTTCAATCCTGCCTTACTCACGACGCTACAAGATCGTCGATCTGTATTTGTCTCCTTTGGCCTAGAAATGCAGTCCACTCAGCAAACGCTGCAATCTAATCAGACCACTCTTTATTCTTCGGATCGTAATCGCTCCATACCTGCTTTTGGACTTGCCTGGAAAGTTAATTCGAATTGGACCCTGGGTCTTCATTCTGAAAATACTTTCTCAAGACATCTAGATTTTGACACCGGATCATTTGGGCGTTTTTTTGGAGACCGACTTTCTCTTGTGAGTCGGCAAACTTTAGTTCAGTTTGCCTTTTCGCCATCCACCCATCCTGAATTCTCGGTGGGTATTGGTATGGGTATGCTCAACGTAGATTACGTAGGAGGCCTCTCTCTACGGAGCGCTATTCCCTCTAATCCCAACGCTTCAGTGTCACCCACCAATCCTTCCCTAGGTGTTCTTGAACAACGCTTGATGCAGTCTGGATCAATGAGCCGACCTGCTTTTCAGTTGGGAGGACGGTGGGCTATTAATTCTCGATGGAGTATGGGTTTTGCATACCAATCCGGGGCTAAAGAATCATTTTCTCTAACTGCCAAAACTTTTGGGGCTCCCTCGTATTATTCCAATACAGGATTTGGTAACCCACTCGTCGGTGGAACGACTTCAGCATCAACGTTACTCGCTAACTCAACGCCTCGGGCAGGGGCCGGAAGCCTAGAACTTCCCAGTCGCTTCACATGGGGTATCAGATTTCGTCCCAATACATCGTTTACGATGGAATTGGATATCCGACGTTTGTCTGGTAATTTCTCAATTCCTGATTGGCCTTCATTACTAAACACTACTGGAACGATTGGTTCTCCTTCGGTTTTGTCTTTCGCCCCATCCGCCAATAGTCTTCGTAGTGGTCGACCGAGTATGGGCTTTTCGCTCGGAGCCGATATTACGCTCGATCAAAGTTGGATCCTTCGAGCTGGATTTTCTCAG
>CAWULW010000064.1:0-4894 GCA_963923615.1 uncultured Holophagaceae bacterium | reverse complement strand
TCGAGCTCCCATATTAATAATCAAAAATTGGAGTTTCTTGGAGATTCGATTTTAAATTTTGGAGCGGCTCTTTTGATCTACCGACTCCGACCTGATTTAAACGAAGGTGAAATGTCGAAACTCCGAACGTTGTTAATTAACACCGAAGCACTATCCTCTTGGGCGTTAGATATGCAACTGAAGCTTGCGACCCAAGGGGTTCCTACAACTACCGAGCGCGCCCTAGCCGATGCACTTGAAGCGCTGTTCGCCGCCATCTATTTGGACGCAAGCCAGCAAGGGCGTGAGGGGTTTCCCATCATTATGTCTCTACTGGAACAACGTTATGCATCTCTGATCCACAAGGCCACGTCTACCGTTTGGGAGGCAAGTGATGCGAAGACCACGCTGCAAGAACGAGCCGCCAAACTTCATCTGGGTTCCCCGATCTATCGACTGGTTTCTAAAACTGGTCCGGACCATGCCCCCCTATTTTTAGTTCAGGCGGTGTTGGGTGATTGGATAACAGAGGGAACGAGCAACACATTAAAAAAAGCAGAGGCTGTGGCTGCACGATTGCTCTTAGAGCAAATGAAAACTATCGGTGGATAATCTCTGATGTCGCTACTCTAAAACTTGGAAGGGAATCCATTACGTGAGTCCGATCAAGCGGTTTATCCAAAAACACCTTCGTCCCTATTTATGGGGGACCCTAGGTGGAGGCTTGATTTTAGCCCTTGGAAGCAGCTTGCAAGCCTTAAGCATTGGTTTGCTTTCTATCGTTTTTGATCGACAATTTGCTCTTGGCTCCAGCGCAACCATTAAACCGCTTAAGGTATTTGCCCTTCGTTTTGTCGAATCGCTCCCCATCGGGAGCCCCGGATCAGGCGCTCTGTCTTTATGGCATCTCCCTTTAGCGCTTTTCTCGCTCTTTATTTTTAGGGCCCTATTCCTTTATATAGGGAGTCTTTGGGTGGCTCGATCGGGGTTAAGGGCGGTGCGAGATATGAGAGAAAGACTTTTTGACCGGGTGCTCATACAAGACCCGGTATTTTTCCAACGTCATCCCGTAGGCGAGTTGATGAATCGTGTTTTGGGAGACGTTAATGCTATTCAATACTTGGTATCCAACCAAACTTCGGATTTCATTAAACAAGTCGCAACTGCACTCTCAACCCTAGTGGCTATTTTCATGGTGGATTGGCAAATGCCTTTGGTGGTTCTGGTGCTATTCCCGTTGGTCTATTTACCCATGCGCGTGATCTCCACCAAGATTCGATTGCGTGGACGGGAGAATCAAAAATCTGCTGACCGACTTTTAGTGCGCCTCAAAGAGGTTTTATCAAACATGCGCGTGGTGAAAGTGTTTGCACGCGAACACTATGAAAGTGCACGCTTCAAATCCCAAGGGGATGAACTTTATCGATTCAATATGAAAGTTATGCGCTCGCAGTTATTAGCGCCTCCAATCATGGAAGTTGTTGGAGGACTCCTGCTGGCACTCCTCGTTATATACGGTGGAATCAAAATACAAGAGGGAGTTTTATCTGGAGGGGACTTTATCGGGCTCTTGTTGTTAATTTATGCGCTCTATGATCCCATCCGCCATCTCACGAAGATGTACGCTGAAGTTCAAGTGAGCCAAGTGGCACTTGAGCGTATCTTCCAATTGGATGATCTCGAGCCCACGATTCAAGGGCCTGCCCACCCCAAGACAATTCCTGCACGCCCGTCCTTGATTGAGTTTGATAGCGTTTGTTTTGCCTACGAACAAGGCCAACCCGTCCTAGAGGGTATTAGTTTAAAGGTTCAAAAGGGGGAAATTGTAGCTTTTGTGGGCCCTAGCGGAGGCGGTAAATCGACGTTGGTCAACTTGCTCCCACGCCTTTTTGATCCAATTGAAGGACGTGTCTTGGTCGACGGAATCGATATTAAAGAGTTTGATCCTAAAGAATGGAGATCGCGTATTGGAGTTGTAACCCAGGAAACGCTCCTGTTTATGGACACCATCCACGACAACATTGCTTATGGATTACAAGTCAGCCGGGCAGAAGTCATGGAGGCAGCACGTCGAGCGCATGCCCATGATTTTATTACTCAATTACCTCAGGGTTATGAAACACGATTATCAGAAACGGGCTCGAGTTTGAGTGGCGGCCAGCGACAACGCATAGCCATAGCGCGAGCCATTCTTCAAAACCCGCCTGTCTTGATCCTGGATGAAGCCACGAGTGCCCTCGACACGGAGAGCGAATCCGTGGTTCAAGAAGCCCTGGATGAACTCATGAAAGAGCGAACGACCTTGGTGATCGCTCATCGTCTAGGGACTATTCAGCGCGCCAACCGAATTTACGTGATCGCTCAGGGAAGGTTGGTTGAGCAAGGATCACATGAAACACTGCTTGCCGCACGGGGTGAATACGCAAGGCTGCATAGTTTTTCAGTACTCTAAACATTCATGACGCTTCGATCTGATTTTTATTTTGATCTTCCTGATCATTTAATTGCTCAGCGACCCTTGGATGATCGTAACGCATCCAAACTCATGGTTGTCCATCCTGCTCATGGAGTCGTCGCACATAGCACGGTGGGTGAACTGCACCGTTGGCTCGATCCCCACAGTCTTTTAATCCCCAATGAGGTACGAGTGAGAAAGGCTCGCTTACGCTTGCGCCGATCTTCAGGGGGACGAGGTGAGGCACTCTTATTTCGCCTCAATCAGGATGGTTCCTTTGAGGCTTTGGTGAAACCAGCTCATCGATTGATCACAGGAAGCCGATTAGACATTCTTCATCCTATGACGGAGGAAACCCTAGGTTTTTTAACGATTGTCAAGGAGGGGGCTCAGGGAGAAAGGACGGTTCGATTGGAACCTGAGGAACTCTCTTGTTGGTCGAGTATCGATAAGATTGGCAGCCTACCTCTCCCGCCCTACATTACGCGATCTGCGGATGCGCAAGACGACCAGCGATACCAAACGGAATTTGCTGGTAGCGAAGGTGAAGCGATTGCTGCTCCCACAGCTGGATTACATTTTTCTAATTCGTCCATCGAAGCTCTTACCCAAAGGGGACATGAGTGGGCGCCCATACGCTTAGATGTAGGTCTCGGAACTTTTCGTCCAATCTCTGTCGATCATATCGAGGACCACCGTATGCATCGGGAAACCTTTTTTATTTCAGACGCAACTGCCGAAAAAATTCTCCTGGCTCTTACTAATCAGAGGCCTATAGTTTGCATTGGGACCACCAGCCTCCGAACTCTTGAAACGGCCTGGGATGGAACTCGTCTAACTCGGGAAGGGGAAAGCCAACTGTTCCTTCGGCCGGGTTATCCGCCCCAACTACCCTGTGGCCTAGTAACTAATTTTCACCTGCCTGAGAGTTCTCTTTTTGTACTTGTGTGCAGCATACTGGGTACCCAACAAGCCCAAGCCGTCTATCGAGAAGCCATTCAACTGTCCTATCGTTTTTTTAGCTATGGGGACGCAATGCTCATCCAGAATCGCGTCACCCAATAATTTATTGTTCTTCGTGGGCAGTGCGTGTGTCTAAGATAGAAAGCACAACAGGCGTTGAAATGAATCCATCATTTGTTCATATTCATACAAAAATCTCCTGGCACTATGCGGGGATCATTGTTGCGCTATGCCTCATGGCCTGCGGAGGTGGGGGTTCGTCGACCAGTACGTCTAACTCATCTGACCCATACGCAGGAACGACCTGCCCTATCACAACTCCAAAGACTAATCCTAGTTTTACTTCAGATGTACTACCTGCACTTCAACTCAGCTGTGGGTCGAATACTAGTAGTTGCCATGGGGGAACTAGTCCGGCAGGACGCATTCTATTCGCGGGATCAGCCTCAAGTGTTTATACCCAATTGAGAGCCGTTACCCAAAGTGGTCCATCGTGGTATCGAGTTAACCCAGGTAACCCCGATACCTCATGGCTCATAGAAAAAGTGACGAAGGACAACCCGGGTCTCAGCGCTTTCGGCCAAACCTACGGGACTCGTATGCCTCAAGGGGCCCCCAATTTATGCCAACCTACTATAGATACCTTACGAAATTGGATTGCGAACGGTGCCCTAAACAACTAATCCATAGGATGAAACCTCATGGCTAATTTCAACCCGATTACCTCTTGGTCCGCTGCTGACGTTCAACATTTTGCACGGCGGGCTGGATTTGGATTAACACCTGAATTAGCTACTAACGCTGCGAACAGTACGCCGAGTACCTTTATTGAAAACTGGATTGATGGAGGACAAACTTCTGTTCTCTTTAATACCATTTACCCTAACCGATCGGATGTGGTGGGCATGAATGCGGTTCAGGCCCAGCCCGGAAATGCAAGTAATGTCCCGATAGCAGCCGTCACTGGAGATCATGGCTTCCTTTGTACAGGCTCCGATGTGTGGAGAAACCAATTATCCGTGGCTCAGGCTGCCTGGGCTTTCCGGATGCAGTATGCTCCGGACGCATTTCGAGAGCGTATAGCGCTCTTTTGGCATCAGTTTTTTGCCACGGGCTTTGACAAAGTCAACAATACGTCTCTGATGTTGGATCAAATTGACCTATTTAGGAGTGAGGGGTTGGGGAATTTTACCGACCTTCTGGTCAGTGTAAGTAAAAATGCTGCGATGTGTATTTGGCTGGATTCCATTCTCAACTCAGCAACGACCAATCAAACACCTAACGAAAATTATGCTCGAGAGGTCATGGAACTTTATTCGCTGGGAGTTGACAATGGGTATTCTCAGCAAGATGTGACAAGTTTGGCTAAGGCATTATCAGGGTGGAGCTTCTATGTTGCCGCTAGCGATGTAGTCGTTAACCCAACGAATGTGGCAGCTCTCCACGCTAAAAAAGCCACCTTTGCTGTTTTCCAAGGACAAACAGCCCCCACAGGTT
>CAWULW010000063.1:0-4970 GCA_963923615.1 uncultured Holophagaceae bacterium | reverse complement strand
TTGGCGGTCCATCATCTTCTCAACATTGAGGCCCACTGGATACAGGGATAAACTAGTGAAGCATTTTGGAGGTTTTTGTGAAGTTTGAAGAAGCCATTAGCCACGGATTCGATAATTACGCTGAATTTGATGGCCGACAAAGCCGCAGTGCTTTTTGGTGGTGGACTCTGTTTGTTGTTCTAGTGTCTGCTGCACTTGATACGATCTCAGATTCGCTTGTCAGTCTATGGTCTATAGCGATGATTTTGCCCAACATTGCTGGTGCAGTTCGACGGATGCATGACGTCGACAAATCAGGATGGTTTATCTTGATTCCATTCTACAATTTCATTCTCGCCTGCAAAAAAGGAACAGAGGGAGAAAATCGATTTGGGACATCGCCCCTATCATAAATTAAATAGATTCTATGGTGACATCCCAGTGAATGAGTTCTCGGGGTATGAGAGCAGGCCAGTAGGCGATGATCTCTTCGGGTTTGGGTCGACCACCCGAAAACCCTGTCACTCCTGGTGGACCAGCAGTGACGAGTGGAGCGCATTCGCGCCCAAAGCGCTCTACTTTTTTTCTATCTCGATCTTTAACGCTGAGGCGTAATACGATTTCTGACGGATCATGAGGAATGGGGGTAATCCCCGCATGAACCGTGGAAGCTCCTAAATATTCTGCCTCTCGATTCTCGAACTGGATACCTGCACGATCAAGTCGTTTCCAAACTATATCGGCACACAGCTTCGCTTTATCGAGTGCTCGGGGTCCAGAGATAGTTAGTTGGCCAGTAGCCTTATAGCCTTTTAAATAGGCCCCACTAACTTTTAGATAAGGTGTCTTGGGCCGACCCTTAACATTGGAAACTCCAACTCGGTTTGGTCCAATTTCAGAAAGCTGAATCGAAGAAAAATCAGCAACACAGTCTGGAGTTATATATTGCTGAGGATCACCCATTTCATAGACCAACTGCTCGCTGATGGTATCAATGGTTACCAATCCTCCACTTCCTTCAGGTTTTGTAATAATAAAAGAGCCATCTTCAGATATTTCTGCGATCGGATAGCCTACTTTCCATAAGTCGGGAACTTCCCACCACTTGGAAAAATTTCCGCCTGTGGCTTGGGCACCGCATTCTAAGATGTGTCCCGCGACAGTTCCGGCTGCGAGACGGTTCCAGTCATTAGCAGGCCATTTAAATTCATGTATCAGCGCAGCTAAAGTGAGACCTGGATCTGTGCATCGTCCGGTGAGAACCACATCCGCACCAAGATCTAGCGCATCGACCATTGCTTGTGTGGGCAAGTAGACATTTGCCGCTACCATTTCCAAGGATTCCGCAAAAAGACTCTTAGAGGAATCCATATTTTTTAGCTCAAGACCCTGAGACTTGAAATCAGGAAGACGGTCTAAGATATCATCCCCAGTAACCGTAGCGACCTTCAGACCCTTGATGCCTAAATCCTTAGCTACCTTTAGCAGTGCTTCGCGACAAGCCCTGGGATTGACACCCCCAGCATTTGCAATTACTCGTATCCCCTTTTTCTTTAGATCTGGCAAAATACGACCCATTAAGGTAATAAAATCGGTTGCGTAACCCAAACTAGGGTCTTTGCGCTTTTGTTTATGCATAATGCTCAGGGTGACTTCCGCTAGATAGTCGAGGGTAAGGTAGTCAAATTTTCCATATTCGACTAAATGCACGGGCGCATCGATACTATCGCCCCAAAAACCTTGGCCGTTTGCGATCCGAATGACCTTCGCCATGAGCTATGCCCTCCAGATTAGTGTATCGAGGGTTTATTCGTAACGAAGGGCTTCGATGGGATCCATCTTGCTTGCTTTATTAGCGGGATACATTCCAAAAACAACCCCAATACCGGCGGGGACTAAAAAAGCGCCAATAACCGACCAAAGAGGTATGCCACCCATTTCGCCAAGAAGCAAGATTCCCACGCCTGCACCCAGAATGTATCCAAGTAGAATTCCGACAGCGCCACCAAGTATGCAAAGAAAGGATGCTTCAATTAAGAATTGGGTCAAAATATCTTTACGTTTAGCTCCTACTGCTTTGCGTACCCCAATCTCTCGGGTCCGTTCAGTTACGGAGACGAGCATAATGTTCATAATTCCAATTCCGCCCACCAAAAGAGCTATCGAGACCATACCCCCTGCGACACTAGTAATGATGGCAGTGATATTACCCACCAAAGCGGTGATCTGTTTAGAACTGAAGACTCTAAAACTGTTAGGTTCTCCAGATTTAATGCCTTTAATTCGTCGTAGGCTTTCTTCTACAAGTTCAGCCCCATCATCTGCATTGAAAGAAGGATCTATTTTCGCCTGAAAGAACAGTTGGCGACGGGAAGTCTCTGGCAAGATAGGCAAACCAGTACTCAGAGGGATTAAAATCTGATCGTCTGGATCATTTCCTAAACTACTTCCTTGGGTTTCACGAACTCCGATGATTTCCAAACTTAGCGTATCTGTTGAAATGATCTGACCAATAGGATTCCCCTTAATATTCAATTTGGTGATGAGGGAGGATCCCAAGATACATACTTTAGTACCTAGACGAATATCTGCTGGTACAAAATTTCTTCCAGAACTCAGATTGAGTCCATTGAGATCTAAATATGTATCGTCTGTCATTAAAATCTGAGTTGTGGTGGACTTTCCTGCCCACTTAACTTGAGCACCGGTGAAAAATATCGGTGTTACTTGTGTCACAATCGACAAATCTTCTTTGAGTGCTCTCATGTGTTCGAGGGTCAAATCCCGATTTCGGATACGATTCCACTCCTCAGGTGGAGTTTCGTTTCTAAATCGAGTTCGAACAAAAAGTGTTTGACTACCTGCAGATTCCACTTGTTTTAGAACGCTTTTTTCGAGGCCCTGAATGAGGCTGATGACCACAATGACCGCGGCCACACCAATAATAATCCCTAATGCCGTTAAGGCCGAACGAAGCTTGTTTGCTTTAAGGGACCGTATAGCAGCATCTAGGGGTTCTTTGATATTCATTTAATTACCCACTTTGATTTGAAATCCCGGGCTCTCTTTACCGTCCTTGGTGCTCATAGCCTCGGCTATTTGCGAATCGGACTTGCGTCTAAGAGTAGCTTTGGACCGATCCTTTAATTCTTTCAGTTTTTTAGATGGACCCGTAATAACTTTATCTCCCAAGGCCAGACCAGATTTAACCTCATAAAACTTGGTACTAAAAATTCCAGTCACTACTGGTGTCTCGTAAGCCCGGCCATCGCGATAAACCATGACAATCGCTTTAGGAGTAGGGGAAAGCAGACCCATATTTTGAGCTTCTTCCGGACTACCAAATCGTTCTTGAACTGCCTGAAGGGGAACCCGGATAACACTAGGTGCAGATGCAACCAAAATAGTTGCTCGAGTGCTCATGCCTGGTCGAAGTTGATTTAATTGATCGGGGCTTCCCTCGAGTCCAATTTTCACTTTGTATAAATTACCTTGTGTCAGATTGACTTCACTGCCTGTCGCAACTTCTTCAACTATCCCTTGAAATACAATCCCTGGAAGGGACTCAATAGTGACTTGAGCTTTTTGGTTAACTTTGATTCGGACAACTTCATTTTCATTTACCATAATCTCTGCTTGCATGTGTGACATGTCAGAAATCACCATGAGTAAGGCACCTGCAATATTGGACATACCCGGTATGGCCGTATCGCCTTTCTCGGCTTTTAGTCCTGTGATTCGACCCGAAAATGGAGCTCTAAGAATTGCCTTATTAACAGTATCTTGAGCTGACTCGATGTTTTTTAGAGATGCCTGATAAGAAAGAGCCGTTGCTTCGGCATTATTCTTTTGATTTCGATATTCTTCTTCTGATACCAAACCTTGACGATAAAGGATTTCTGTCTTTTTAAACAGCTCTCCGGTGCGTTCAGATTGATTTTTTAGACGCTGGGCATCTTTACGAATGGCCTCTAGTTGAGCTGATACTCGAACATTATCGATCGTAACTAATAGATCACCGGCTTGGACAAATTGACCATCTTTCACATGAATCTCTTTAATCTCACCTGCCGTGCTAGTTCCGATGTTGCTTTGACGTTGAGCACGTACTTGTCCCGAGGCTGTAATGGTCTCCCTGACTTCACCTTGACTTACGAGGTCCCAAGAATAATTTTGGGAATCATCTTTAGGGCCAGAAAAAAAATAACCAAAGGCTAAGATTGCAACCAGGATGGCACTAGCAACCCATAATTTCTTCTTTTGTATTTTATCGATAATTGCCAAGACAAACTCCTGATGATGATGGGATTAAGAAGCCCGAATAACTCGAATAAGAATGAAGAGGATAGGCATTAACGTTGCTACCCAAGCGCCCTTTTTGCTGGTCCCCATGACGTGTATGCTTCCTAGAAAGACTAGAGCTATACTGAAAATCACTAAGGGATCAAGGTACATCAATAGGGTTTTAAGTTGGACATTTTCTGGTGTTACCCAAAAAGACATGGTTGTTGGACTTAAATTTTCGGGTGACAAGCCTCCTATGGGTTTGAATAAACAAAACAAAAGCGCTAAGAGTGCCTTGGGTGATAAAGCGAACCCACTATAGGTTGTAACGACAAGAGCTTGAGAATAGGTTGGTGCTTCAGCAGTTATGAAAGATGCTCGGCCAATTCCCCAGAAAAGAGCAGCTGTCATAAAAGTTATTATCGGCGTCCCGATAAGAACACCCATAATGGCAAATGTAGCACCCCATTTTTCTTGAAAGGTAACAATTGCGTCAATCATATCGGGAGTGATTTTTGAATTTGTTTGCATGGCATTTTCCATCAGAGCCTGCCAATCCACTTTGTTACTCCAAACGATAACCAAAACTAGGCTTATGGCCATCTGGACTAATAAAGCCCATTGCCATGAATCACGGCTCGTTTCTTTGAGTTCGAGTGCAGGTTCTGTCTCTTATACACATCTCCGAGCCCACGAGACGTAGAGGA
>CAWULW010000062.1:0-5003 GCA_963923615.1 uncultured Holophagaceae bacterium | reverse complement strand
AGAGACAGCCCGTCGAAGAAGCATGGGTGTAATGAATCTGGTCACCACAGACGAGGCTGACTCCCCGAAGTTTTCCGGAAAGTGTGCCCCGTAGAGGCACCCCATCGGCCCCTAAAAAATCAATCCATTGGGAATGACGCTGAATGACCGTTCCTTGGGGCAGATGAATCCATTCCGTGGCATCCGGAAGGGTCAACATCGATTCGCTATCGTGGGATTCTATCTGGGCCCGAAGCTGAGACGTTTGTTGCTGTCGACGTTTGCTGTGACCGCGGCCCTCTCGTCGGGATCCGGTTTGGCCAAACTCGTCGGCATGGCTACTTTGACCCAATCTAAATTTTTTATTCATGAATTCACAAACTGACTGAGTAATGCCGTTAGATTCCATAAGGCATGGACTGCGATCGGAACAAGAATGGATTGAGAAATCAGATAAGACCAAGCTAATACGCAGCCTAGGAGCGTGAGCGCAGGCAAGGTGAGAAGTTCGGTATGAAACAGTCCAAAAACCGTTCCACTGATCAGCACTGCCCAAGGAATTGAGACGCGCGAGCGTAGCCAGGTTAAAAACACACCTCGAAAAATAATTTCCTCATAGATCGGAGCCAAGATGGTTAAAGCTAAGGCACTGGGCAGCCATTGTTTCCAAGACCGGCCTTGAAGAATGATTTCTCGGAGTTTCTCCTGAGTTTGCACATCCTTTAACAAGGGACTCGTCACTGCAGAATAGATCGACATCGTTACAAGGGCTAATCCAAACATCTGAAGGATCTTGCGTCCATCCCCCTTATCGAGTCGAAATGTAAATCGTTGGAGAAAAGCAGACCACGAAAGACCCTCCAGACGAAGTAAAACCCAAAGCCCCCAAGTCATCTGAAAAACGTAAGGCAGGAGAACAAGCGATACGGCCGCGTTGCCCACCACTCTAGTTTTGAACAAAGTGGCCATGCCTAAGCTAATAACTAAAAAGCCCGCGAACCAAAACATAAAGAAAGCAAAGAGTGTGAGGCGGTCCATGGTCCATGGAATTTGGAGTGCATGAGAAGTGCGGGCGAGACGATGAAGCACCAATGGAAAACCAAAGTACAGTAACACCGCAGCTATGCTCAGTAGAACTAAAGACTGAGGCTCGGATTGGATAGTGAATCGAAACTTTTGGATCCAGGTTGTCGGGTCAGAAATGTGAGCCTGAATACGATGCCATTGATCAATCAAAGCGCCCCCTAACCCTAGGATGGAAATGAGAGTGGCGACGGCTAGGGAGAGATAAAAATTCAAGGATCGCGGGACGGCTGAAGAGGATTCAGGCATAGTTTAAGAATGCCTTAACTCAGTCTTTTCGAGGAACCCCATGCCCTTTCAGCACCCCATATCGGTCCGTTTTAGAGATCTCGATGCATTGCAGCACGTCAATAATGCAGTGACTGTGACCTATTTAGAGACAGCTCGCTTCGCCTGGTGGCAGGGGTACCTTCAGACACGCTCCTTTGAGTCAGAAGGCTTTCTGATTGCCAGGATTGAAGTTGATTATAAGAAGCCAATTTTACTTACTCATGATGTACGCGTCGAAATTCAAGTGACCCATGTGGGAACAAAATCATTCCACCTTGCGTATCGAATTTTTGATGCGCTGACCGGAGATATCCTCGCTACAGCTCTGACCGTTCAGGTCATGCTTGATTTCACGAGCCTCACGTCTAAACCTATTTCGGCCTCCGCGGTGGACTGGCTTCGTCAACAGATAGGCTAAACAAACGGGAAAACTTTGAGACGGCGCTAGGACCGGCTTTTAAAAAAGGCTGTAATACGGGCTCGAACTTGGGGTCGAAGAAAGCATTTTGCAAATGCCACTTGCTCTATAAATAAGGCACCCGCTCGGTCCTCACCCTCTTGGGCTTTGAGCACGTCGTCTAGAGTCTGGTTAGCCACTTCATCTATCGAAGGGTTGGTTGGACGAGTAAAATGAGATGAGGTCATGACCGATCGCTGAGGTGATGTTTTTATTCTTACTTACGTAAGTATAAAACTAACCTGAGCGCATGTGTACAAGGAGATGTGATGGGTAATCATAGAGAACTGGGCGACTCCATCGGGCGCTTGGATGAACATCCCATCAGTACGTATTTTGGTTGCAACACGTTCAATGATGAGGTCGCTAAAACTCGTTTATCTCATTCAACCTACACCACCCTTAAATCCATGTCGGCGGGCGGCGGGTCTCTGACGCCTGAGATGGCTCAAGAAATTGCTACAGCTATCAAAGATTGGGCCATGGAGCGAGGTGCCACGCACTTCACACACTGGTTTCTTCCCATGACTGGGGTCACAGCAGAAAAGCACGACGCTTTTATTTTTTGGGATAAGAACAATCCGGGTTCCGTCATTGAAACCCTCAGTGGTTCCCAATTAATTCAAGGGGAGCCTGATGCTAGCTCCTTCCCGAGTGGTGGGCTCCGGGCGACTTTTGAGGCCCGAGGCTATACCGCTTGGGATCCGTCTAGCCCCGTCTTCATTATGGCTGGACCCTCGGGTAAAACACTTTGTATCCCCACGGCGTTCGTGGGATATCACGGTGAAGCTCTCGATCACAAAGTACCTTTGTTACGCTCCATGGAGTTCTTGTCCAAAGAAGCGCTCGTTGCGTTGAGCTTTTTTAAACAGAAGGCTCAGCGGGTGGTTTCCGTCTGTGGTGCTGAGCAAGAATATTTTGCGGTTGATCTATCCCTCGCCCAGCAACGACCTGATCTGATGTTTGCGAATCGTACGCTTCAGGGTGCGCGTCCTCCCAAGGGTCAAGAATTAGAAGATCATTATTTTGGATCCATCAAAGATCGCGTCTTAGGCTTTATGCAGGAGCTTGAACTAGAAGCTTTGAAGCTAGGTATTCCTGTCAAAACTCGACATAACGAAGTGGCCCCGAATCAATTTGAAATCGCCCCAATCTTCGAACAAGCCAACCTAGCCTCCGATCATAATCAGCTGCTTATGGAACTGATGAAATCTATTGGTGAGCGCCATGGATTGGCCATCCTGTTACATGAAAAACCTTTTGCGGGTATCAATGGAAGCGGCAAACATTGCAATTGGTCTCTCGCTACCGATGGTGGACAAAATCTTCTAGATCCCGGTAAGACTCCCGAGCAAAATCTCCAATTTATTTATTTCCTCACCGCTACGATTAAAGCGATTCATCGTCACGGCGGACTCCTGCGTGCAGCGATTGCTTCCGCAGCCAATGATCATCGCTTGGGTGCCAACGAAGCTCCACCTGCAATCATGTCCATTTTCTTGGGCGCTCAGCTCAGCCAAGTACTTGATATTTTCGAACGGGGTGAAAACAAAGGGACGGCCGGCAAGGGTATTCTAAGTTTTGGAATTCCCAATCTGCCGAATCTGGAAAAGGATGCCACCGATCGTAATCGCACATCCCCCTTTGCGTTCACGGGTAATCGGTTTGAATTTAGGGCCGTGGGCTCCTCTCAACCGATCGCTTTTCCGTTAATGATTATTAACACCGCTGTGGCTGAGGCCCTTGGAGAACTTAATCATCAAGTCCAATATGATTTAACGCAGTCCGGCGATAGGCTCACTTCCATCGTTCACGTCATCAAAAAGACCTTGGGAGAAACCAAGTCGATTCGTTTTGAGGGGAATGGTTACTCCGAAGAATGGAAGCAAGAAGCAGCGAAGCGAGGGCTACCCCAAGCCGCCGACACTGTTGCGGCACTAAAAATTTGGGAAGAATCCAAGGCGCAATCTTTGTTTATTAAGGGCGGTATTTTTTCAGCCCAAGAATTAGAAGCCCGCCTCCATATTCGGCATGAACAATATCAGAAAGCACTCAATATCGAAGCCCAAGTCTTACGGGAAATGGCCGAAACGCTTTTGATCCCAAGTGTCTTGAGTGATATCGGCGATAAATCCCAATCCATCAAGCATTCTCTGGATGCGGGCCATGCGGCCTTGACGCAAGATAGCCCTATTGGTCAGTTTGTTGCTCGACAGGCGAAGCTTTTGAATCAAGCCCAAACGGAAGTCATGAAACTGAAGGAACTGATTGACCGAGCGGAGAATCAATCCGATATGCATGCTCGTACAGAAACCTTTGGTCACCACGTGCGACCCGCCATGGATCAACTTCGCCAAACCCTGGATGCCCTCGAAGAATTAACCGACACAGGGTATTGGCCGATCCCTAAATACCGAGAACTGTTGGCCCCTTTGAGTTAGACACCTTTTTGGTTTTGGATCCGTTGAACTAGGGTCGTAGTACTTTGCCCTTGAGTGAAGGGTAAAAGAATTACTCGTCCCCCCCGATGTTCGACAGTCGATTTTCCAATCACGTCATCGGCTTGGTAATCGCTTCCTTTAAAAAGTCGATCTGGTTGAAGTGTTTCGATTAAGTTGGCCGGTGTATCCTCAGAAAAAAAGATGACCCCATCGACAGAACGAAGGGCTTCCAGGACCTTGGCTCGTGATTGTTGGTCTTGCACAGGACGGCTCGACCCCTTGAGTCTTCGAACGGATTGATCTGTATTCAGACCAACAATGAGGAAGTCACATTCCTTTCGAGCCTGACAAAGATAGTCCACGTGTCCCGCATGTAGGAGATCAAAACATCCATTCGTAAATCCCATCACCTGGCTGCGTGACGAGGACTCCCATTGGGGTTGATGTTTGAAGAACTCTTTTGCATCCTGATAAATCGCCATGATTTATTATGTACAGAGCTTGGATCAAACTATACTGAAAACTCAACTAGGTCCGCGCGTTATGCCACTTTACGAATATGAATGCCGATCCTGCGGTATAAAAATTGAAAAACTCGAGTCCATGGCAGCCCCTCGTGAACAAGACTGCGGGACGTGCCAGAAAAAACTAGGTCTTCGACGTATTACAAGCCTCACGTCCTTTGCTCTTTCGGGTGATGCTTGGTATGCGGGAGGATATTCGCGCGAGGATCAGCGTCCTTCGTCCCCGCCTACAACGGCCCCATCCCCAAC
>CAWULW010000061.1:0-5028 GCA_963923615.1 uncultured Holophagaceae bacterium | reverse complement strand
TTCCTCTACGTCTCGTGGGCTCGGAGATGTGTATAAGAGACAGCTTCAGGAGTGTATGAGCACAAAACACCACTGCACTATAAAAATAGCAATTCAAGATCCCCTCTTAATCGATAAAGACAATGGCCCTGTCTAGATCCATGGAGCACTTTAAATTGGGATTAAATATGCAATAATCTAAGTGCAATCGTCTATGTATATCAACGGTTGCCCGACCCACTTTATGAGGAGAATCTAATGACTCAAGAATCAGCATGTCCATTTGGCCATGGCTCAAACCCAGGCGGAGGCGCCCCTAAAAAACAAACCAACCGAGATTGGTGGCCAAACCAATTGGATTTGACCCCACTCCATCAGCATTCACCCAAGAAGAATCCGATGGATTCAGGATTCAATTATGCAAAAGAGTTTAAGACCCTCGATCTAAACGCTGTAATAAACGATTTGAATGTTTTAATGAAATCTTCGCAAGATTGGTGGCCAGCGGACTACGGTCATTACGGCCCCTTTTTTATTAGATTGACTTGGCACAGTGCCGGTACTTATCGCATTGGTGATGGTCGTGGTGGAGGTGGGGGAGGTACACATCGCTATGCACCCCTTAATAGTTGGCCTGACAATGGTAATTTAGATAAAGCCCGTCGTTTACTTTGGCCCATCAAACAAAAGTACGGTAAGAAACTCTCATGGGCCGACCTGATGATTTTGGCAGGTACCATCGCCATGCAGTCTATGGGGTTTAAGATTTATGGGTTTGCAGGTGGGAGAGAAGATGTATGGGAGCCCGAGGATATTTATTGGGGATCCGAAAGTAAATGGCTAGCTGATGAGCGTTATAAAGGTGATCGGGAATTACAAAATCCCCTAGGGGCCGTTCAAATGGGATTAATTTACGTCAATCCCGAAGGGCCCAATGGAACTCCTGATCCGATCGCTGCTGCCCGAGATATTCGGGAGACTTTCAAGCGCATGGCCATGAATGATGAGGAGACGGTTGCTTTGATTGCAGGAGGACATACCTTTGGTAAAGCACACGGGGCAGCAGACCCCTCCAAATTTGTAGGCCCTGAGCCCGAAGGTGCTCCTATACATCAGCAAGGCCTCGGATGGAAAAACACCTTTGAAACAGGTAAAGGTGAGCATGCCATAACTAGCGGTCTTGAAGGAGCCTGGACGCAGAATCCTACTAAGTGGGATAACGATTATTTCAATAATCTTTTCAATTATGAATGGGTTCTCACCAAGAGTCCTGCTGGAGCTCAGCAATGGACTCCCAAGGACGCTTCCGCGGCCGGAACTGTGCCCGATGCGCACAATGCCTCAAAAAAACATGCTCCTATGATGTTAACAACAGACCTTGCTCTTCGCATGGATCCTGCATATGAAAAAATTTCTCGTCGCTTCCATCAAAATCCACAGGAGTTTGCGGATGCTTTTGCAAAAGCTTGGTACAAACTCACCCACCGAGACATGGGGCCGACTACTCGATATCTAGGACCCTTGGTACCTAAGGAGACCCTCCTTTGGCAAGATCCTATCCCCCCTGTAAATCATCCACTAGTTGATCCGCAAGATGTAGCGCAACTCAAGAGTAAAGTTATGGCCTCGGGACTCTCAATTGCCCAATTAGTTAAAACTGCTTGGGGCGCAGCGTCTACCTTCCGTGGAACAGATAAGCGCGGTGGAGCCAATGGAGGTCGATTGCGTTTAGCTCCGCAAAAGGATTGGGGGGTTAATCAGCCTTCCGAACTTGCCAAGATCCTTCAAAAGCTCGAAGGAATTCAGAAAGACTTCAATGGCTCAGCCTCAGGAGGCAAGAAAATTTCATTGGCTGACTTAATTGTATTAGCTGGATCAGCAGCAGTTGAAGCTGCTGCCAAAAAGGCTGGGCAGGAAATTTTAGTCCCTTTTACGCCCGGTCGAATGGATGCTAGTCAAGATCAGACCGATGTTGAGTCATTTGCTGTCCTCGAACCTAAAACAGATGGATTTAGAAACTACGCAGCACCTGGTTTTGAGGGCTATGTCGCTGATCGACTCATTGACAGAGCCAGTTTGCTAAATCTCACCCCACCCGAAATGACGGTGCTCGTAGGAGGTATGCGGGCCCTCAATGCAAACTATGACCAGTCACAATTAGGTATCTTCACACATCAGCCTGAAACGTTGACAAATGACTTCTTTATTAATCTTTTAGACATGAACACTCAATGGGAACCGTCTCAAAAGAATCATGGAGTTATGGAGGGTCATGATCGTTCAACGGGTCGCCTGAAGTGGACCGCAACTCTCGTTGACTTAGTCTTTGGGTCAAACTCTGAACTTCGAGCCATAGCTGAAGTATATGCATCCAATGATGCTCAGGGTAAATTTGTTAACGATTTTGTCGCTGCATGGACAAAAGTGATGAACTTGGATCGTTTCGATCTTCGTTAATCAATTCCTCACTAAAAAATCCCCTGAGAGTCCTTATCTTTCAGGGGATTTTTTCATTCTAGGCTTGAGACAAAACCTAGAGTACTGGCGGAGAGTGGGGGATTCGAACCCCCGGTCCAGGTTTACCCTGAACATTCGCTTAGCAGGCGAACCCGTTCGGCCACTCCGGCAACTCTCCATAGGGGAATGGTTAGATTAACTTTGATAGGGCGACTCTTCAAGGCAAAACCTATAGTTTGGCTGTTGCAATAGCAGTTCCAACGATAAACTATTTCATTCAAGGTGGGTTGGTCGAGCGGTCTAAGGCACCGGTCTTGAAAACCGGCGACGGTTATGCCGTCCGTGAGTTCGAATCTCACACCCACCGCCAAATTCTATACCGATCCTTAATTACTCATTTCATTTGGATGAGAAGCAGGGTGCTTGATCCAAAAGGGATTGTACCTTGACAAGTGCCCCCTTGGGGTAGGGTGCACCTATTTTGATAAACGTTCGCTCAAGCCCTTCAATAGTTTCTGCCATATCATTCGAAGAAATGAAACCTAAGTGACCGATGCGCAGAATCTGATTCTCTAGTGGACCTTGACCGGATGCGACAACAATATTTTCTTCTTGTTTGAGGCGTTGGATAAATTCTCTTGCTTTCGGTAGCGGGAAAGCGGTTACCCCATCCCCTGGATGGGTCGAAAAAAGAGGAATCCCCCAATGCATTAGTGCAGATCGTAAAGACTCAGCAAGAAGATGTGCGTTTCTTTGAAGAACATTAATTCCGCCTAATCGATGAATCTGTTCGAGTGAGCTACCCAAGGCTCCAATCAAACCGATGGCAGGCGTCCAAGCCGTCACTTGCTTTTGTTGGGCCTCTAATTCACGCCGTAAATCAAAATAGACACGCGGAAGACGGGGTTCCTTGAGTTGATTTAGATATCGTTCGGAAAGACCTAAAAAGCTTAGCCCCGGATGAATACCCATTGACTTTTGACTTCCAGTAATGAGGACATCAACCCCATCCTGGATTGAAAGTGGATGGACCCCTAGTCCCGTCATGGCATCTACGATGATCAATGCTTCAGGGTGGTATCGTCGAACTAGGGAAACAAGTTCTTGGGTTCGATGCCGAGTACCTGTGGAAGACTCATTATCTTGAAAAAAAACAGCTTGTAAGTGTGCAACTCGTGACAACAAGTGGTCCACTTCATCAAGATCGAAGGTGTGACCGTAGGGTGCAGATAGTTCATGGGTATGGACTTGATAGGCCCTAGCAAAATCCATCCACCGCTCCCCATAACGGCCTGCATGGAAAATAGCAATAGAATGTCCGGGGCTAAGCGAATTCACAAACGCCGCTTCCATCGCCCCCGTTCCACTAGAAGTCAAAATGATGGGCCAGTCCCTTGGGCCTAACCCCAAAAAAGATCGCAAATGGAATTGACAATGGGCCATTAATTCTTTAAATTCGGAACCACGATGGTGAAAACTAATAGCTCCTTCAGCCATCAAAGAGTCAGGAAGTAGAACAGCCGGACCAGGTGTCATTAATCTCAATGCGCTCATCTTGTTAGTGTCAGATAATTCTCACTATCTCGGTATTATTTTTTCTCCATCCGAACAGATTCCTGAAGGATGTGAAATGTTTCTGGATGAGTCTGACCCCATTTCTGGACCCAAGATGGAAGGACCTTGAGTTGGCCGCTCTGAAGTCGGCGTAACTGGCTCAAAACAACCTGATTTATAGCATCGTTTTTAACTGAGGGAGACAGAGGATAACTACCTATCCAAAATTCATAATTCCATTTGGGTATGGCAAGGTAATCTCTCAAAAGGGCCTCGGTCGGCTTACCCCAGGGACTAAAAGTTCGATCAAGGAGTCCGCCGGGTCGAACTCCTGGCTTGAGATCTTCTCCATATAGATAATAGAAAACACCTTCTCCTTCAGTCCAATGTTGAAGTACCCTCAGGGCCTCTTCCATTAAGATACCTTGGCGTTCAGGATGTGGAGGTGAAGAGCTTCGAAAGTCCCACGGATCTCGGTGTGCCGATTCCGATGATGTATAGCCAATCTCTGTGATCATGGCTGGTTTATTAAAGCGAACCTCTAGGGCGCGTGCTTTGAAAATGATCCACCACCAATGTTGATAAATTGTTTCTCGCGCAGGAAAATCTTTTTCTTTGGTGATGGGATCGTAGGTATTCATTCCAATGACATCAAGTGCTTCTCCAAAATCAAAAGAATCTTGAGCATCAAAATTGACACTATAGGTGATTTTTCCTTTGAAAACTTCTCTCACAGACCGGATTAAGTGCATCCATTGGTCGTTAAAACTTTGGGAACTTTCCATCTCAGTTCCTACGGAGTACCATTCCACCCCCTCTTCTTGGGCTAGGCGGGCAAAATGAATATTAAAAGCTTCATAATTATCCCACCAACGTTTCCAATCAGTTGGTTGTATATTCCCCCGCCAATATTTATCATCCCGAGCTTCTCCTAGAAGATTGAGGGTGGGAAATAACATGACTCTCATGCCTAGACTGCGTGCTTGGCGAATGGTGCGTCGAATCTGTCTCTTATACACATCTGACGCTGCCGACGAA
>CAWULW010000060.1:0-5075 GCA_963923615.1 uncultured Holophagaceae bacterium | reverse complement strand
TGGTCTCCAATAAAGTCCGTTCCTCCTGTTTAACCCATTCTTGGCTCTCGGTTCCCCGGTCCGTCTGATCCCCGAAGACTCCTCGGGCTCCGCGGCCTTGACCAGTTGATGGGTTGTCTGAACCAGGATTTCGAATATCGGTGTATTGATTCAGAAAGCCAGTCTCAAGGTTGATGCTAAATAAATTATTTGAACGGACAAAAAAGACCTCCAAACCTTTTTTTCCAAAAACAGGCGAAGATTCGATTTCGGAGGTGGTAGTCAGTGCTTTCGTCGTTTTGGTTTGGATATTGTGAAGATAGATATCCCCTTTATCCGAGAATGCAATCCACTTACCATCGGCACTTTTAGATCCACGACTCGGAGGAAGATTTCGAAGTTCTTCCTTGGTCAGTTTTTGAAGATGCTGTCCATTTCGATCTACGGAGTATGTTTCCATTGGATCGTCAGGATCGGAATTGACTTGCTTCCAGGAAAAATATAATTTTGATCCATCGGGAGACCAATAAATGTTTTGCGGTGTATGGCCGTACAGGGCAGGCCCCTGCATAATCCAATCGATGGTGAGAGGCGATACAACTTTATCTTGTGCCGATAAGAAAAGGGACCCAAACACAAAACCTATGGCGACTCGATGTCGAAAAGACATGGGAACTCCTCACTGATAGTTGGTTAGAGTTGATGAATGCGTGTTGAAAGATCTTTCCAGGCCCATTCTTCCTGAACGCCCGTGGCTAAAAATTTAACGGTAATAGTTTGCTTAGCTTTTTCTCCTTCCCCTAATATGAAGGCGTGTGAGTGGCCTTTACGATTAGCGGTAGCGAGAGATTTTTTTAAAGGAACATCTCGAGTTTCTAGTTCGATCGTATGACCTGCAGCCCAGAGTGGTCGAGCTAATTCGAAAGCATCGTTCATCAGGGTTTCCCCAAGGGGGATCAAAAGAATGTGGGGCTTTGACGGCAATTCAACATGTTTCTTTAAGAGGAGAGAAACTAATCGATCTAACCCCAAAGCCCATCCGAAAGCAGGTGTTGCGGGACCGCCTAAATCTTGAATCAGCCGATCGTAGCGACCCCCGCCAAGCAGAGCTGACTGTGCTCCTAGATCGGAAGATAGAACTTCAAATGTGGTACGGGTGTAATAATCCAATCCACGCACCATTTTGGGACTCGCCACAAAGGGAATCTTTGCAGAGTGGAGACATTTCTGAAGTCTTTCATGGTGTGATTGGGACTCAGGACTCAAATAATTTAATATTTCTGGATGTCCATTAAGCGCTACTTGACATGACTCAACTTTGCAATCAAGAACGCGTAGAGGATTGTCTTGGATTCGGCGTTGACAATCACTACAGAAAGCATTCCCCCGGTCTTTCACGAATGCTTGAAGAGCGACATAAAACGCAGTTCGCTCTTCTGGAAAACCCACAGAGTTGACCGAGAGAGCGAGAGGTCCTAATCCTAAGGATGTAAGAAAATCAAACAGCATGACAATACTTTCAACTTCACTCTCAGGGGAGGCAACCCCAATCGATTCAGCCCCAATTTGCCAAAACTGTCGATAACGACCTGCCTGCATTCGCTCATAGCGGAACATTGGGCCAATATAAAACAAATGTAACGGGTCATTGCCTTCGAGAAGCTTGTTTTGAATAATGGCTCTTACGACGGATGCAGTATTTTCTGGCCTCAGGGTGAGGCTTCGGTCCGATCGATCTCGGAAAGTGTACATTTCTTTGTTCACTATGTCCGTTGAGGAGCCTACCCCTCTTGAAAATAGATCCGTCGATTCTACAATTGGGGTTCGAATTTCTCGATACCCGTGCGCGCTCATAATTTGGTGACACATTTTTTCAACGAATTGAAAATGAGCTAATTCGGTACCCCAGAGATCTCGCATTCCTTTTGCTGATTGAATCATAGCGAAAAGCACCTTTGGCGTATTATTGATAGTGTAAGCATAAACGTAAGATAATTGAATGGATAAGGGAACTTATGAATCGTCTCGCTCGAAGTTGTAAATTTTTAGCCCTTCACTTGGCTTTTGTGGTCAGCGCGTCCGCACAATTGCCCGATGAAATACAGGTGTATGTGAATGATATGACCCGTAAAGGGGATTGGTCGTTAGAACTTCATCTAAATACCACTCCATCGGGACAGCGTATACCTAATTTTGCTGGGGCTGTAGTGACCGATCATGGATGGAGGGTGACGCCAGAAATTAATTATGGTCTCGGGAATAATTTTGATATTGGTCTCTACATACCTATGGTTAAGACTAGCGACAATCAATTTTTATTTGGCGGACCGAAAGTTCGTTTCAAATGGCTACCCCTTCAGGCTGACGGTGCATCCCGGTCTTTTTTCCTGGGCATGAATTTAGAACTCGCGCATGTGAATCGAAGTTTTTCGGAAACTCCTTGGAGTAGCGAACTGCGTTTTATTATGGGATGGGAAAAAGACCGATGGTTATTGGCGTTGAATCCAACGCTTGAGCGGGACTTAGGACCAGGGACTCAAAATGCCGAAACACTTTTCAACACAGGGTGGAAAGTTGCTTATCGTATTCGATCCGGGGTTAGCCTCGGGCTTGAGCGCTATGAGGATCTAGGTCCTTGGGATCGATGGGATTCCTCAGCCCTTCGGTCCAAACAAACCTATCTAATACTAGATATCGATGGAGATACAGAAGTAAATGTCGGCGTGGGTTACGGAGCAGGTCCTCAAAGTGATCGATGGACGGTCAAAATGATTTATTCGGTTCCCTTGAGTCGGTGGTTGAAATTATAAAAAAGACAAAAGAGGGGGTCATTCAATGTCGATTAATCCCCAAGATGAAAAAAAGATGATTAGACTCGCAATAGTAGTGTTGATCTTATCCCTTATAGTCGCTACATTCTATTGGGCTTCCTTGTTTCGAGGGTTAGTCAATAATCCTTAATTCATTGCGCCTTAAAAAATTTTTTTCGATATAACCAGATCAGTACACTGGCCGCAATGAGCCCTTGACTAAATCGAATTAAAGAAAAAGTTATGTGACCTGTCGGCAAGCGCCCATAACTAAAACTCAGGACAAGCACAAAACAAATGAGATAAACCAATCGAGCTCCGAAAAAAAGCGGGGGGGGGATATGGCTTATCTGAGAAATATAAGTTTAGTTTTGAACATATCATAACTTTTAAAAATATTTCGAGATCCTAGTCCTTAGACCCCTTTTTTTAACAAAAGGCTTTGGGCAGATACAACTTGGTAGTTAGTGACTCAAGCAGGATTCCAACATTGACTCAATCCTAAAGTTCCTTCTGTATCTAAATCTTCGATCATTCTTAATATTTATCCTTGGTCTGGGAAGCATCCACCCTAATCAAGCGACCAGTGACTCCAGCTTTCTCGGTGAAACCTCTTCATTATTTCCAAGGGATCTAGGGCTCAACGAAAGTCCCCTTGGTGAATAATCGAATAGCATTTGTTATCCTTAACTTTATGCGTCCATCTATTGCAGAATCTCATCAAAGTACCCCTCGTTGGACCATACTTTCGATCAGTTTTCTCGTCCTACACTTGCTTTGTTTATCAATTTTTTGGACGCCCTTCCGAGGGGAACTCTTAGGCGGCTTAATTGCGAGTTATGTCATCCGTATGTTCGCCATCACCGCAGGCTATCATCGCTATTTTTCTCACCGAACCTTCAAACTCAATCGCTTCAACCAATTTCTCCTGGCCTTTATGGCTCAAACCTCAGCACAAAAAGGGGTCTTATGGTGGGCGAGTCATCATCGGAATCATCATCGATTCTCGGACCAAGATGAGGACGTTCATTCTCCAATTACCAAAGGATTTTGGTATTCACATGTGGGCTGGATCCTTTCAGAAGCTCACGAATCGTATCAAAAACAAAACATCCAAGATTTTGAAAAATATCCAGAACTTCGTTGGCTCAATCACTATCATTGGGTATGCCCGGTGGCCCTTGGATTAGGAACTTTTATACTCGGCTATGTCACGGGACTAGGAGCTTGGACGACTCTGCTTTGGTTATTTATTGTCCCCACTGTGCTCCTTTTCCATGGAACATTTACCATTAATAGCCTCTGCCATCTCTGGGGTTCGGTCAGATTCTCAACTCAAGATGGAAGTCGAAATAATTTTTTATTGGCGTTTCTGACTCTGGGAGAAGGCTGGCATAATAATCATCATCATTTTCAAAATGGTTGTCGCCAAGGAATCCGATGGTGGGAATGGGATCCCACTTTCTATATTTTGAAGGTGTTAAGTTGGTTAACCATCGTTCGAGATATTCGCCCTTGGCCCTCCGAGCAACTCTTGACGGCGGAAGGGTCCACGCTTCTCTCTGACGGGTCTTGAGGGATTTATCTCTATGACCCGAGTGGCGATTATTGGATCGGGTATTTCGGGCTTGGGAGCTGCCTACGTGCTCGCTCGAACCTCCGATATCACGCTGTTCGAAAAACAATCTAGGCTTGGAGGACATACCCATACTCATCAGTTATCTGTAGGCCGGGACCGGGTATCTGTCGATACCGGTTTTATTGTTCATAATCGGGTGAATTATCCCAACTTGATTCGACTTCTCGCGGAATTGAAGATTGAGACCTGTGATTCAGATATGAGTTTTTCAGTGGATCGACGAAGCACGCCCGAGGGGCTATCGTGGTGCTCGCGTGGACTCAATGGAATTTTTTCTGATCGTAAAAATATTGCCAACCCTCGCTTTTATAAGTTTCTGGCGCAAATTTATCGATTTAACACCGCAGGTCGTCGTTATTTGAGTCACGACGGCCAAGATAAGACCTGGTCTCACCTCACACTGGGGGCTTTTCTTCAACTCAATCAGCTCGATGAGATATTCGCCGAGAACTACATTTACCCCATGGCCTCTTCGGTTTGGTCGATGTCACGACACCGTATCCAAGATTTTCCTATCCTTACCCTCCTGCGTTTTTTTCAAAATCACGGGATGCTCGGGGTGACCACTCAATATGGATGGCGGACCATTCCCGGAGGCACCAGTCGTTACATTCCTCCTATGATCGAACCCTTCAAGCACCAAATAT